>JBDLRA010000019.1:0-5689 GCA_039800285.1 Pseudomonadota bacterium | reverse complement strand
AAAAATACTTGCCTGGGGCATCGGGGATCTCAAATCCAAAGTAGGGTGCATCGCGAGAGATGTCCCAGTCCGAAAGGCGTGTTTCATTGGATGCATCGCCATCCCCAAGCCACTCCCTGAGTTTGTTGGCGGCTTCGGGTTGCAGACGGTCATCCGTGAGAGCCCATTGCCTGAGAAAGCTGGCACATCGTGGGTCGGACAACTTAAAAAAGTAATGATCAGACTCGCGGCGCACCGGTGCCGCTCCCGAGACCACCGAGAAGGGATTTTTCAGATCGGTCGGCGAGTAGGTGGCCCCGCAGACTTCACACGAGTCGCCATACTGATCTTTCGCGCCGCACTTTGGACATTCGCCTTTGACAAAACGATCCGGCAGGAACATTTCTTTCACCGGGTCGTACATCTGCTCAATGCGACGAACCTCGATAAGTCCCTCTGCCTTTAGCGCCTGGTAGAAGGCTGCCGAGAGGGTCTTGTTTTCTTCGGAGTGGGTTGAGTGATAGTGATCAAACGAGATGCTAAATCCCGCAAAGTCTCGGGTGTGTTCCTCATGGACACGCGCAATTAAGGCCTCTGCCGTGATGCCTTCTTTTTCGGCACGCAACATGATTGGCGTGCCATGCGTATCGTCTGCGCAGACATAGACCAGGTCATGACCCTGAAGGCGTTGAAACCGGGCCCAGATGTCGGTCTGAATGTATTCAACGAGATGGCCAAGGTGAATCGCGCCGTTGGCATACGGCAGGGCCGAAGTGACCAGAATCTGACGAGGGGCTATTGGGCTCACAGGGCAAGGTGTTTCAGGCATGATTGAGCCGTGTATTCTGCCCGAACTATGACAACAGATCTTTCTCCCTCTCTCACCCAGTCCGTCGAACAGCTTCTGTCGACAGTTTTTGATCCTCGTCTCGGCCCCGCGCCGGGACAAGACCTGATTCGCGCCAAGATGATCGACAGTCTTGCGATGGAGTCCGGGACTTTGGTCGTGAACCTCGTCTTGCCCTACCCAGGGCTTGGCGAGGCTGCGCTCTGGCAAGACCGTATTGGCAAGGCGCTCGCTGGGGTGGTCCCGGGCGGCAAGGTGGACGTGCGTTGTCGCGTAGCGGTGAAGGCACGCGCGGCGTCGGCATCGGCCAAGCGCGTTCCAGGCGTGAAGAACATCATTGCGGTCGCCTCCGGGAAAGGGGGCGTTGGGAAAAGCACCACTGCGGCAAATCTTGCGCTAGCACTGACTGCTGAGGGCGCAAAAGTCGGCATGATGGACGCGGATGTCTACGGCCCTTCGCAGACGATGATGTTTGGAACGACCGGCAAGACAACGGCGAGTGATGACAAAAAGATCCTACCCAAAGAGGCGCATGGGGTGCAGGTCATTTCGATGGGTATGTTGACCAGTGATGACACGCCCATGGTCTGGCGCGGCCCAATGGCCTCTTCTGCGGTGGAACAGCTGCTGACGGAGACAGCCTGGAAGGATCTGGACTATCTGATCGTGGATATGCCGCCTGGAACAGGCGATATTCAGCTGACGTTATCGCAGAAGGTTCCTGTGACCGGTGCGGTGATCGTCACGACCCCCCAAGACATTGCCCTCTTGGATGCGAAGAAAGGCCTGGTGATGTTTGAAAAGGTTAAGGTCCCCATCCTTGGCATCGTTGAAAATATGGCGATGCATGTCTGCTCGCAGTGTGGTCATGTTGAGCATATTTTTGGGGCGGGTGGTGGCGCAAAGATGGCCGATCAGTACGAGGTGCAGTTTCTGGGATCGCTGCCACTCGACATTCGTATTCGCGAACAGGCTGACTCAGGCCGGCCATCCGTCGTTGCGGATCCTGACGGCCCGATTGCCGCGGCCTACCGCGAGATCGCCCGGACGATTGGCGCCCGCGTGGCCCTGCTTGGCGAGGACCATGCCGCAAAGTTTCCGTCGATTAAGATTGTGGCCACCTAAACCCTCTGTGCGAGAATTGGTTCCATGAGTGTAAAAAGTGATCGCTGGATTCGCCGGATGGCGGAATCCCACAAGATGATTGAACCGTTTGCTCCGGAGCAGGTGCGGTTCGTGGGTGGAGAGAAGATCGTCTCCTATGGCACATCGAGCTATGGCTATGACCTTCGTTGTGCGGACGAATTCAAGATCTTTACGAATATCAATTCCACGATCGTGGATCCCAAGAACTTCGACGAATCATCCTTTGTTGATTTCAAGGGGCCCGTCTGCGTCATTCCGCCGAACTCGTTCGCGCTGGCGCGTACGGTCGAGTACTTTCGGATTCCACGAAGCGTGCTCACCATCTGTCTTGGGAAGAGCACTTATGCCCGCTGCGGGATTATCGTTAACGTGACGCCGCTTGAGCCGGAGTGGGAGGGTCATGTGACGCTTGAGTTTTCCAACACGACGCCGCTTCCTGCAAAGATCTATGCCGGTGAGGGCTGTGCCCAGGTCATCTTCCTTGAGTCTGATGAGGTCTGCGAGACATCCTACAAAGATAAGGGCGGCAAGTACCAGGGTCAGACAGGCGTGACGCTGCCCAAGACCTGACTAACGCGTTGGATCGAAGGCCTCCCGGAGGCCTTCTCCAACGATCACCAGCGCAAGTAAGATCAGGGCCAGCACCGCAACAGCGGGCCCTCCGATCCACCAGGCATCTAAATTATCTTTTCCCTGCGCAATAAGCGCGCCAAGACTTGCACCCTCTGCGCTAAAACCAAGCCCTAAGAAATCAAGACTGCTGAGCGCAAAGATCGCCGCGCTGACACGAAACGGAAAGAAACTGATCGCGGGGGCGAGGCTATTCGGAATGAGATGTCGACGAAGAATCTGCCAGTGGGAGAGTCCAAGGGCCCGCGCAGCCGCGACATAGTCTGCTGTGCGTTGTCGGTAGATCTCTGCGCGCATGACATCGGATAGACCGATCCAGCTGAAGAGTGCGAGCACGATGCCGAGCACCCAGACGCTCGGTTCGAAAAAAGCGGTGAAGATGATCAGCAAATAGAGCTCTGGCAGTGCCGACCAGATCTCGATGAGTCGCTGACCAAAGAGATCAGAGCGCCCGCCAAAGTAGCCCTGTAATGCGCCAATCAGCGTGCCCAGTGCGACGCCAATCGCAGCAAGCACCAGACCAAATACAAGCGAGGTTCGAGTGGCAGACAGCAGCTGCGCCAGAATATCTCGGCCCCGGTCATCGGTACCCAACGGATGCTGCTTGGTCGGTGCTGCGGGGCTAGGCATTGGGTTATCAAGCGACGTTCGTGTGGGCGATGCCCGGTGAATCGGCCAGATCGCCCAGTCGTCGCTGCCAGAGATCAAGGACTGGACAACAGGATCATTGAAATCTGCGGGTGTTGCGAGCTCTCCGCCGAATGCCGTCTCGGGATAGTCTCTTAGGATCGGGAAGGCAAGCCCGTGGCTGCTCGAGATCACAATGGGTCGATCATTGGCGATAAGCGGCGCCCCAATAGAAATGCAAAGCATCAGACCGAGTAAGACGAGGGCAGCTATCGCCTTTCGGCTGCTGCGAAAACGTTGCCAGACTGTGTGGTGAACGCGCATGGTTCCGTTCATGATCGAGACGGTGCGTTCTTCTCAAACGCGATTCGTGGGTCGATCATGACCATCGCAAGGTCTGTGAGTAAGCGTGCCAATAGCCCAATCAGCGAAAAGCAAAACAACGTGCCCATGACGACGGGGTAGTCTCGCCGCATGACGGCTTCAAAGCCCAAGAGACCCAGGCCGTCAATCGAGAATAGGGTCTCAATCAGGACCGCTCCTGTAAAGAATGCGCCCATGAAGGCGGTGGGAAGTCCCATCACCACGGGAAGGACTGCGTTTCGAAAGAGATGTCGTCGCATCACCTGCTTGGGCGAAAGTCCTCTTGCGCGCGCGGCCATCGCATACCGTTTGCCCATCTCTTCGAGAAGGCTGTTTTTGGTGAGGAGAGTGGTAAACCCAAGGTTTGCTGCTGCGATACAAATCACTGGCATGAGAAGTGTCCCCGCGCTGGGGCTGCCGAAGTGCATCAGTAGGGCTACGCCAAGAACAAACCCAGGAATGGCATAGACCAGTATCAGCACCATCGTGCTCAAGAGATCAAAAGACGAACCATGACGAATCGCTTTGGCGATCCCAAGGGGAATGGCAATCAGATAGGTAAACAGAAACACCCAAGCGCCCAATGTCAGAGACACGGGAAGTCGCTCTAACAGCAGACTGGTGACCGACTGCTGTGCAAAGAAGCTCGTGCCAAGGTCTCCGGTCAAAAACCCCTTGGTCATAATCCAGAAGCGCTCAACGACTGGTCGATCAAGCCCGTAGAGCTGGGTGAGGGCTGCGCGTTCCGCTTCAGGAATGCTCGTGACACGATAGATGCCCTGACTCGCCATGCCTTGTTGCTGTTGATCGAGCACAGACAGTGTCTGTTCGACAGGGCCACCAGGGACGAGTTGAATGACTGCAAAGCTGATGATCAGGATTCCAAGCAGTGTGGGGATCATCAGGGCAAGTCGCTTAACGATATAAATCAGCATGGGCGTCACTGCGGGCTCACCCCCTTGGATGTCTGCATGGGATCCCACCATCCAGTGGTCATCAGCCATGATTCAGCCGCGTAGTACAGGGGTCTTGTCTCGGGGAACTTGAGGTTAAGTGCATGAGCGATCCGGTGCTGACGGTCATGCCAAAGCCCGATGGCGATTGCATGCCGATTCAAAAGCGCATCAAGGCGGTGGGCTTCGGCAATCCGTTGGGGTTCGCCGGTGGCTGCGATCAGTTGTTGAATGGTCTGGTCAATGTCGGGGTCGGCAATGCCAGAAATATTTTCTGTGCCTGCTGTTTTGGCAGTGTCACTGGAGAATCGAAAATAAAGTTCTTGCCCGGGGCTTTGGCTCGTTAACATCCAGTGCGCCACGAGATCGAACTGCCGCTGATTGAGTCGGTGGCGATAAAGCGATGGATCAACCAGTCGCATGGAGGCGGCAATGCCAATGGACTGAAGGCTTGCGATAAACGGGCTCAGTGTTCTTTGAAAGTGTGCCTCTGCGATGAGGATCTCAAGCGATAGTGCGCGACCCTCACGGTTCATGAGCTTTCCCTGCTTCGGCTGCCATCCTGCCTCGGCGAGTTTTGCAAGGGCTTGGCGCTTGCGATCTCGGTGGCTTAGTCGTGCGGCGGTGAGGGTAGGGTTGGCAAACCGGGTGTTGGTAAAGAACGAGACGGTCTGCTCCAGTTGGCCGAAAAAGAACTGTTGATTAATGGCCTCGAAAGGAAAGAGTAGCCGGATCGCCTGTCGAACACGGGGATCTTGCAGGTCAGCGCGCCGGGTGTTAAAAAAAAGCCCCTTTAGTCCATGGGCGTTGCTGTGTAAGAGCTCAGATTTCATCAGTTGACCGGAATCAAACCTAGCTCCAGCAAAGGCGCGCCGCCAGCGTTCCGGTGATGGTTCTTCTAGGAGATCCAGTTGGCCTGACTGCAAGGCCTGAAGCTGGGCAAATGGCTCGCGAAAGTAGGCGATGTCAATCACATCGAAGTTAAACTGGCCTTTCCGCGTGGCCTGAGATGCACCCCAGTATTGCTGTTGTTTTCGATAGACCACTCTTTTTCCGGGCTCGACGGTCTGCACGACATAGGGCCCTGAGCCAATCGGAGGATCGAGGGCGATGGTATCAAACGGTTTTGTCTGACCGTGCTGCT
>JBDLRA010000018.1:0-20418 GCA_039800285.1 Pseudomonadota bacterium | reverse complement strand
TCTCCTGACGACCGAGGGCATTCCAAGGTCGTTACTGTTACAAATTCTGGATCGTGCCAAGTCGTTTCTGAATCCCGATGACCCCAAGGAAGTGGTGAACGCTCCCCTTCTTGCAGGCAAGAGCGTCTTTAACTTGTTTTTTGAGAACTCGACGCGAACCAGAACGACTTTTGAGATTGCCGCGAAGCGGCTGTCTGCCGACGTGGTGAACCTGAATGTGCAGGCATCGAGTGCGTCCAAGGGAGAGTCCCTTTTGGACACCATAGATAACCTCGCTGCCATGAAGGCCGACATGTTTGTCGTGCGACATGGCCAGAGCGGCGCCCCCTATCTCATCGCAAAACACATTAACAAAGTCGCACCGCACATTCGGGTCGTGAATGCGGGAGACGGCCGGCACGCCCACCCGACGCAGGCCTTATTAGACGCCTACACGATTCGGCACTTTAAAAAAGATTTTCATAGCCTGCGGGTCGCGATTGTGGGAGACATCCTGCATTCACGTGTCGCACGCTCAAACATTCATGCACTGTCCACCCTTGGGGTTCCTGAGATTCGCGCGATCGGGCCGCTCACGCTCTTGCCTTCTGGGCTAAAGGAGATGGGCTTGCAGGTCTACACCGATCTTGTTGAGGGCCTACGTGATGTCGATGTGATCATCATGCTCCGGCTTCAGAATGAGCGGATGCGTGGTGCGTTACTGCCATCGACCCAGGAATACTTCAAGCATTACGGCCTGACGCAAGAAAAACTTGCAGTGGCCAAGCCCGATGCCATCGTGATGCATCCGGGCCCGATGAATCGCGGTGTCGAGATTGACTCGGCTGTTGCGGATGGTGTGCAGTCGGTCATCCTTTCACAGGTCACCTTTGGTATCGCGGTTCGTATGGCAGTCATGAGCATGCTCTCGGAGGCACAGCACCCATGACCCCCACTCGAATGATGTCGGTTCCTGCAACGCTGCCGCGACTCTTGATTCGTGGTGGTCATCTGATTGATCCGGCCAATCAGGTCGACCAGCCCATGGATTTATGGATTGCTGACGGCAGTCTTGTTGCGGTAACGCCGCCGGGACAGCCGCTTGCAGGGTTTGAGCCTGATCAGGTCATGGATGTCGCAGGCAACATCGTCTGCCCCGGGCTGATTGACCTTTCCGCACGCCTTCGTGAACCCGGTTTTGAATACAAGGCAACCCTTGAGTCCGAGATGCGGGCTGCGATCGCGGGTGGCGTAACGCGTCTTGTCTGCCCACCGGATACGGATCCACCACTGGATGAGCCAGGTCTTGTTGAGATGCTCAAGCATCGGGCAAGAAATCTTGCGCAGGCCCATGTGCATCCCTTGGGTGCGCTGACCACAGGACTCAAAGGAGAACATCTCACCGAGATGGCGGAGCTCTCCGAGGCAGGCTGCGTCGGCTTCTCGCAGGGCCCTCATCCGATTGTGAACACCCAGGTCCTGATGCGGGCGATGCAGTATGCGCGGACATTTGACTATCCGGTCTGGCTCTATCCGATGGACCCTTGGGTTGGGCGTACTGGTATCGCGCATTCTGGCCCTGTTTCGGGGCGTATGGGTCTGCCGGGTGTTCCCGTGGCCAATGAGACGATTGCGCTTCAGACGATTTTTGAACTGATGCGTGCGACAGGGGCCCGTGTTCATCTCTGTCGCCTGTCTTCTGCAGCGGGGATTGCCCTAGTGCGTCAGGCCAAACAAGAGGGTCTGCGTATCACTGCCGATGTGGCGGTTCATCATCTGCATCTGATTGATCTTGATATTGTGGATTTCGACCCGAACACGCGCGTGCTACCACCGTTTAGAGGCCAGCGTGATCGAGACGCGATTCGTGCGGCCGTGTTAGATGGCACGATTGATGTTATTTGTTCTGACCATGCACCGATTGATGACGATGCAAAACAGCTCTCCTTTGGCGAGGCAGAGCCTGGCGTCACTGCCTTGGAGCTGCTTCTTCCTTTGACGTTGAAGTGGGCCGCGGAATCCAAGATCAGTGTCATGCAGGCAATTCGTAGCCTGACTGTGAATGCTGCCGGCGTTCTGGGGCGCGATGCAGGGCAGTTGTCCATCGGGGCACAGGCAGATCTCTGTGTCTTCAATCCTGAGACCATTTGGCGTGTGACGCCGAAGAGTCTCTTTTCTCAAGGGGCAAACACGCCCTATGTTGGCCTTGATCTTCAAGGGCAGGTGAATCTGGTCTTGGTAGACGGTCGGCCCGTTTTCCACCGCGAGTCAGGCGGCTTTTCGATCGGAACACGCCACAGCCCATGATTCGCCCGGTCTGGCGTATCGCCGCCTTGGTGCTGGTGCTGTTTGCAGGCCTCTTCATCCTTCTTTTTGGCTATCGCTGGCTGCCGGTGCGTGGTCGTTGCGCCATCAAGCAGGGCTGGTCGCGCTGGCTGGTCAGCGTCTGTGGTCTTCAGGTTGAGATGGTTCGCTGCGCCTCATCACCCACGCCATTACCGAGCTTCCTGGTGATGAACCATGTCTCTTGGCTCGATATCTTTGTCCTTAACGCGGTTCTCCCGGCGACCTTCGTCGCCAAGGCGGAGATTCGTCGCTGGCCACTGGTCGGCTGGTTGGTCGCCGGTTCAGGAACGATCTTTGTGGAGCGCGGGAGTCGCCATGCTGTGCGCAAAGTGAACCATGTGATGAGCAAACGACTCGCGGCGGGAGAGCGTATTGCCTTTTTCCCGGAGGGAACCACCAGTGACGGACTGAGTCTGTTGCCGTTTCACACGAGTCTTTTCGCCTCGGCGATGGTGTCCGATGGGGAGACGTTTCAGTCGCAGGTCATTCAGCCGATTGCTTTGCGATATTTTCGTGGCGATCAGCGAACGACAATCCCCGCTTACATTGGTGATCAGACGCTGATCGATTCAATCGTGAAGATTTTGTCGACGACGACGCTCCGCGCAGAGCTTCAGTTGTTACCTGTGATTGATCAGCTATCGGTGCCCTTGACGCGCCATGCGCTGGCGGCAGAGGCAGAGCAACGTATTCGTCTGGCGCTCTAGGGGCGGCTCAAGAATCGACGACACCAACCTCGAGACTGGGCTGGATGAAGACCTTGCCGTCGTCGAGTCGTATCGCAGTGAGCTGGCGGCCCCAGACACAGCCTGTATCGAGAGCGATGAGATTGGGGCGAACCATCAGTCCTAGTGACGACCAGTGTCCGAAGATCAGGCGATGTCCCGCGGTCTTTCGATTGGGCAGGTCAAACCAGGGGGTGAGGTGACGGGCCTCTTCGGGAGGCTGTTTGTTTTTAAACTCTGGTATTCCTTGGCGATCAACATAGCGAAGCCGCGTCAGGACACTGAGCACAGCACGCATTCGTTTTTGACCGCGCAGTCCGTCTCGCCAATGAGGTCTACCACCACTCACCATTTCGTGGATGAAATCAACCCAGTGGTCACTCCGAAGTCGTGCAGAAACCTCTTTCGCCAAAGCGATGGTTCGATTCGCAGTCCAATGGGGCAGCACACCTGCATGCACCATGAGCGTCTTGCCTTCGGCATGGGCCAGGGGCCGGCGTCTCACCCAGTCGATTAAGGTGTCTGCGTCGGGGGCTCGCAAGATCGGGGAGAGGGTATCCAGCGGCTGCGACTTGCGCGCGCCAGCCGCAACGGCCAAAAGATGTAAGTCATGGTTACCCAGGACGCAGGTGACGGAGGATCCGGCCTGCATGAGGCGACGCAGTGTTCTCAGTGATTTTGGCCCACGGTTGACCAAATCCCCTACGAACCAAAGACGGTCACGGTGCCGCTTCAGCGGTAGCTGATCAACCAGGGCTTCAAGGCTGTCACAACAGCCCTGCAGGTCACCGATGACATAGGTCGCCATAGCAGGTTAAGTCTTTAGAATAGAGCCCTTATTGTCGCATTAAGCGATTTCGACCCAGGAGGGCCTCGCGTGCACCCCGATCGTTCCATTTTTAAGGCATATGACATTCGCGGCATCGTCGACCAGACGCTCACCGAATCCGTCGCAGAGTCGATTGGCGCAGCCCTCGGGCTCATGATCCATCGACAAGGGGGGCAATCGTGTGTTGTTGGCCGTGACGGGCGCCTCTCAGGACCGCGACTCATCGATGCCCTTTCCCGTGGGCTCATGGCAGCAGGGGTCGATGTGATTGACCTTGGCATGGTGCCAACGCCGGTCGTTTATTTTGGGACTGTAAAAACGGGTTGCGGCTCCGGCGTCGCGGTGACCGGGAGTCACAACCCACCGCAGTACAACGGACTCAAGATGATGGTCGGGGGCGTTACGCTCTGGGGCCCCGCAATTCAATCGCTCTATGAACTGATTGTTTCTGGTGAGGCTGCAGGTCATTGCAGCGGGATTGCTGCTGAGAAAAAGGGACGTCGGATCCCTCGCCCAGAGATCGTTGATGAATACGCGCAAGCGGTGACTGCTGATATTCGGCTATCTCGCCCGATGGTGGTGGCGGTTGATGCAGGCAACGGTGTTGCGGGTGGTCTCGCCCCACAGTTGTTAGAGAAGCTCGGCTGCAAGGTCTATCCGCTTTACTGCGAGGTCGATGGAAACTTTCCGAACCATCACCCCGATCCGGCACACCCAGAAAACCTTGAAGATCTGATCGCACAGGTGACGTCATCGGATGCTGAACTGGGGCTTGCATTTGATGGCGACGGGGACCGTCTTGGCCTTGTGACAAAGTCCGGCGAGATCATCTGGCCTGATCGTCAGCTAATGCTTTACGCAGCAGATGTTTTAGCCCATCGCCCTGGCGAGCAGATTATTTTTGATGTGAAGTGTAGCCGTCATGTCGCGAAGTGGGTGAAGGCCCACGGGGGCGAACCCCTGATGTGGAAAACAGGGCATTCGCTGATTAAAGCGAAACTCAAGGAAACCAAGGCGCCTCTCGCCGGAGAGATGAGTGGTCACACCTTCTTTAACGATCGTTGGTATGGTTTTGATGATGCGCTTTATACGGCGGCGCGTCTGCTCGAGATCGTGTCGCGGGTGGCGAACCCCACGCAGCTTCTCGAAACACTCCCCAATGCACCTTCAACACCTGAGCTTCAGGTGGCGACGCAAGAAGGCCAGAACTTCTCTGTGGTCGAGTCTCTCCGCGCAGAAGGTCAGTTCCCCACAGCCAAGGAGCGGATCACCATTGACGGGATTCGCGTGGAGTATGAAGATGGGTTTGGCCTTGCTCGCCCATCGAATACAACCCCGGTGATTGTGCTGCGTTTTGAAGCGGACCATCCCCAGGCCCTCGCCAGGATTCAGGGGGAGTTTCGCGATAACTTTAAGAAGCTGATGCCGCAGGCAACGCTCCCGTTCTAAGGGCCGAGATAAACAGCATGCGTATCTTGGTGGTCAAGACCAGCTCCATGGGAGATCTGGTTCACATGCTGTCTGCGTTACGTGAGGCCAGTGAACAAGATTCTGCACTTCGCATTGACTGGGTCTGCGAGGAGACTTTTATCGATCTGCCGCCGCTGCTGCCATGCGTTGATCGGGTGATCCCCGTCGCGCTGCGTCGTTGGCGTAGACAGGGATTGTCGCGAGCAACAATGGCAGAAATTCGTGCATTCGTGCATCGATTGCGTCAGACGGAATACGACTGTGTGATTGATGCGCAGGGACTCTTAAAGAGCGCATGGATCACGCGACTGGCGCGTTGTCGCAAGGGAGGCCGGTGGGGCTATGACTGGGGGAGTGCCCGTGAGCCACTCGCCAGTCTCATCTTGGATCATCGCGTGTCAGCACCAGCCCAATGGCATGCCATCGAGCGCCTGCGCCGACTCGTGACCGAGGCGCTGGGGTTTCCGCAGCGGGGGGGAATTCGAACGCTGGAGGCAGTGCCGCCGCCGGATCCTTCATTGCAACCCATGGTTTTGTTGCTGCACGGAACCTCGCGTGCCGAGAAGAGCTGGCCCACGGATCATTGGATCTCACTGGGAAAAATGATTGCTGCAAAGGGATATCGCCTAGCGCTGCCGTGGGGATCGGAGTCAGAGCATCAACAGGCGTTGGCGATTGCCCAGGCGATTGGCCAGCAGGCTCAGGTCTTAGATCGATTATCGATCCGGGCGCTTGCTCAGTATTGTCAGGCGGCGAGAGCCGTCGTAGGGCTCGATAGTGGTCTGATGCACCTAAGTGTTGTCCTGGGTAGGCCGACCGTCGCACTGATGACGGGGGCGCATCTTCCTCGATTTGCTGCCCATCGATTCGCGCCATTCTGGGCATCGCATGCCCGTGTGTTGGTCTCGACAGGAGAGAACACGATCTCCCCTGAGATGGCGTTTTCTGCATGGACAGAGGTGGCCACCTGATGCGCGTATCGGAGTCTTTCGTCGAAAGAGGTGCACGCGCGGCATACCAGATTGTGGGGCTGCTTGTGATGCCGGCACTCTTACTTCACCTGCTCTGGCGCAGCCTTCGCCAGCCGGCTTACCGCCAGCATTGGGCTGATCGCTTTTTGGGGCGTGGCGGGCATTCGCCTTTTTCGGAACAAGAGGCTGCCACGGTTCTCTGGGTGCACGCGGTCTCGGTTGGAGAAACGCGTGCGGCAGCACCCTTGATTCTTCAGTGGCTTGCCCAGCATCCCAGACACTGCGTCGTGCTCACCCACACGACGCCGACGGGCGCTGACACAGGCCGTCAGCTGTTCGAAGCGTTTCTGGGGAACAGCGTGCAACATACGGGGCAGCAGCGCGTCGTTCAGTGCACGCTGCCGTATGACTTTTCATGGGCTGCTGCGCGATTTCTGAAATGGGCTCAGCCGTCGATCGGCGTTCTGATGGAGACAGAGCTCTGGCCCAATCTTCTTGCGGAGGCAGACCGTCTTGCAATTCCTGTCGCACTGGTGAATGCGCGGCTCTCTCCGCGTTCTGCTCTGCGTCTGAAGAAATGGACCTGGCTATCGGAGCCCGCAGTAGCGAGACTGACAGGAATTGCTGCGCAGACAGAATCCGATCTGCAGGGATTTCGTCAGGTACTGGAGAAGCGTCTCTCTGAAACCGATCGCTTGAGCCCCCGGCTAGAGGTTGTCGGGAATCTTAAGTTTGATGTCTCGACCCCTCCTGAGATGATCCAACGCGGGACGGATTGGCGCACTCGGCTGGGCGTGACGCCGATATGGCTTGCAGCGAGCACCCGAGATGACGAGGAACGGGATCTTCTTGCCGCCTGGCGATCACAGTCCGATCGTGGCGGGATTCTGTTGATCGTGCCGAGGCATCCGCAGCGCTTTGATCGTGTCGCACGGCTCATCGAAGAAGCAGGGTTTGCTTGTTGTCGCCGCTCCGGTTTTGAGGGCAATAACGCCATCGAATGCACGCCTGAAAACGCTGTGCTCTTGGGCGACTCACTCGGTGAGATGGCCGCTTACATGGCGATGGCGGATCTGGTGCTGATGGGCGGAAGCCTATTGCCGCTCGGCGGGCAGAACCCGATTGAGGCCTGTGCAGCAGGAAAGCCCGTCTTTTTTGGGCCTCATATGTTTAATTTCGCTCAGATTTCGCGCGCGCTGATGGAGAGTGGTGCGGGAGTCTCGGTGAACTCCTATGAACAATGGTTTACCGAGGGCGGACGCTGTCTGGCCAGCCCGGAGCGCTATGCAGCCCAGGCACAAGCGGCCCGGGCATTTGCCGCCCGTCATCGTGGTGCCACGATGCGGACGCTAACGTTTATCGAGACACTTTCTCGAGAAGGCTGTTGATCTCGTCGATATCTTTCTCAGACAAGGTACCCACCGCCGACTTCAGGCGAAGGCTATTGAACAGCGTGTCATAGCGCGCTTTGGAAAGATCACGCTGTGTGGTGAATAGCTGCTGCTGGGCATTGAGTACATCGATATTGATGCGTACACCCACTTCATAACCGAGTTGATTAGACTCAAGGGCAAGTCGACTCGATTTCTCGGCTGCCTCGAAGGCGCGCACCTGAGACAGGCCTGCCAAAACACCTAAGAAGGCGTTGCGAGCCAGTTGCTCTGCGGCCCGCCGCTCGGTCTCGAGATCGAACTGTGCCTTGTCCTTCAGTGCCATGGCCTCGCGCGTACGGTGATAGGCAATCCCCCCGTTAAAAAGCGGCATGGTTACCTCCACTGAAACGATGTCCGTGTCAGCGCGTTCATACGGGGGGAGCCCGCCAGCACGATAGGGATCAATGCGTGTTTTGCGAGCGACGAGATCTACCGATGGCAGATTGTCGGCGGAGGTCACTCGAACCAGTTCACTGGAGGCGATCGACGCAGCGGAGGTGGCTGCCTGCACCCGAAGATTTGCCGTGCGCGCCTGTTCGATCCATTTGTCGACTTCCATGGGCTCAGGGGATGCAATTTTGACGTCTGCCTTCAGACCGGTCAGGCGCTGCGGAACCGGTTTGCCGACGAGCTGTGCCAATGTGTTGCGCTTCACATCCAGATCGTTTTTCGTGGCGATCTGTTTGGCAGTGGCGAGATCAAACCGGGCCTGCGCCTCTTGCTGGTCTGTGACCGTCGCCGTGCCAACTTCGAAAGCACGCTTTGCAGATTCGAGCTGCTGTCCAATCGCCTTGAGTTCGGCTTCAACGCTGTTCATGCTGTCTTGGGCAACGAGCACATCAAAGTAGGCCTGCGTCACGCGAAGCAGGGCATCGATTCGTGCCTGTGTGAAATTAGCCTCGCCGGCCTTTGCACGAAGACGTTCTTGGTTGAATAAGGCGAGCCGATCAATGCGGAAGATTGGCTGGGTGAGGCTGACGGTATAGGTGTTGCCAAAGACGCTTTTGGTGTCGGTAAGCGAAGCACTCTCGGCGTCGAAATCGGTTCTGCTACGGCTAGCGGTTGCAACGGCAGCAGGCAGGAGCAGTCCGAGACCTTGACCAAAACGGGTTGCGTCGGCTTCTGCCTTTTTCTGTGCGGACCGGAAGGCACTGTCGAACTGCAGGGCTTCGCGGGCTGCGGTAGATAGATCAAACGCCTGCACCTGGCCACCAAGGCCAAGAACAACCGCAGTGGCGATAACGGATTTAAAACTTGAAATGCGAGATTTTTGGGGCATCTTCGAGGGGCAGAGTAAGCGTTTCAAAAAGGGTGGTGGTTCGAATGCTATTTTGGACTGCGGCCTGTCCGACACGTTCCATAAGGATTGCCTGCATGACTGGGGCGCGCCCCACGATTGCGACAAGTCTGCCGCCAGGCTTGAGGCATTCAAGCAGGTGTTGCGGAACCTGTTCGACGGCGCCCGAGAGGACAATGGCATCAAACCCGACATGGGCCCAGCGCGGGTTTTCGACGAGCCCATTGGCCTGTATCACCTCGACATTACTCATCCCTTTGCGGTTGAGGTTGTCTTCTGCCAGTTGAATCAGGCTGGAATACTTTTCTATTGTCAGCACCTCACGCGCCTGGTGCGCCATCAGCGCTGCCATGTAGGCGGATCCCGTGCCGATCTCGAGCACCTGGTCGGTTGGTGTCAGGTTCAGTTCCTGCAGTAAACGGGCCTCGACCTTCGGGGCAAGCATGACCTGACCCTCGGGAAGGGGGGTCTCCATATCGACGAATGCGAGATGTCGATGCGATCGGGGTACAAAGTCTTCCCGATGAACGAATGAAAGGAGTTCAAGAACGTTCGGATCCAGGACATTCCAGGTCCGAATCTGCTGCTCGATCATTTTGGATCGGGCTTTGTCGATATCGGTGAAATCAGGGGTCACGGCAGCCTCCAACAAGGCGCCTAGTCTAGCACTGGCGGGGGCTAGGCGAGTTGATGACGCTTCGGATGATCATGTCGATGGCCTCTTGTACATAGCGCCCCTCGTCGATGGGGGCCTCACTGTGGGCCGTCAGCGTGGGGCGCCAGATCGAGAACCAGGCAAGGGGCGCCATGAGGGCCCGGACACGCTCTTGAGTGACTTCTCCCAGGATCTCGCCCCGAGCGGCACCGCGCTCGAGCAGGCCCATTAACAGGCCATGGACTGGCCCCATGACTTCGCGAAGGTAGACCTGCGCAAGATGGGGGAAGTTATTGGATTCGCTCAGCACAATCCGGGCGATGAGATGCAGTCGCGACTCAACAAACTGCTGCCAGCCCCAGAGCAAGAACGACCGAAGCTGCTCTTCTGTCGACGTCTGTGGGTTCAGGCCGCTGATTTCAATCGACTCAAGCCATGGGACGGCACGTTCCCGGACGACGGCTTCGAAAAGATCTTGCTTGCTCGAAAAGTAGAGATAGACAGTGCCCTTCGAGATGCCCGCGCGAGAGGCGACATCATCGAGGCGCGTCTGCGCATAACCAAACTCTCCAAAGAGCGTTAGCGCGGCGTCAATCAGCTCTTGCGGACGTGCGTCTTTTCGACGCTTCCAGCGCGGTGCCTGGCGACTTTGTTTATTTTCTTGGAGAGATTCGCTTGCCGACATCGCGCGTATTGTAATCACAGTGCATAATCGATTTTTCTTGTTTCTGTCCCCACATTTATGACCGATCTCCTGTCGTTCCTGCGCGATCTTCCGCTGTTGGCGAAGGCGTTGATCATGGGGATTGTTGAGGGGCTCACCGAGTTCCTACCGGTCTCCTCGACAGGCCACCTCATCCTCGCCGGGGCGTTGCTTGGTTTTGATGATCCGCGTGCAAAGGTCTTCGACCTGGCGATACAGACGGGCGCCATGGTGGCGGTAGTCTGGGTCTATCGCGAACGATTCCTAGGGTTGTTACGGGGGTCAGCCTGGAGATTTCTGCAGCAGATTCCTGCGGCCGTCATTCGTCCGCAGGTACGGATTCAGTTGTTGAATGATCCGAGCTGGCAGTTCAGTCGACATCTGCTGATTGCGTTTATTCCCGCAGCGGTGCTCGGACTGTTATTCGGTGGATGGATTAAGTCCGTGTTGTTTTATCCGGTGCCGGTAGCGATTGTTCTGATTCTGGGGGGCGTCGCGATCCTTTGGGTGGAGCGTTGGGTGGCGAGTAATCCGGCGCATGTTCGTATCGATTCCGTCGACGCAATGACCAATTGGGATGCGCTGAAACTGGGCTTTGCGCAGGCACTTGCCCTTATCCCTGGGACCAGTCGGTCTGGTGCAACGATCATTGGGGGGATGGTTTTCGGACTTTCCCGGAAAACAGCAACTGAATTTTCTTTTTTTCTTGCTGTTCCCACGCTGGTGGCGGCGGGTGCCTATGACTTGATTAAAAATAGAGCGCTGCTATCGCTTGCTGATATTCCGCTGTTTGCCGTTGGCATCGTGTCAGCTTATCTCACGGCGCTTTTGGTGATCCGGTGGTTAATCCGCTGGGTAGCGCATCACACTTTTAACGGCTTTGCCTATTACCGAATTGCCTTCGGTCTCGCGGTGCTGATCTCAGTCTATTTTTTCTGAAAGATAAGATCGGCAACAGGATTGCCCAGTCGGATTCCCCTGGCTTCAAACTTCGTCAGAGGACGCCAATCGGGTCTCGGTGAGAAGCCCTCTTTGGCGCGGTTCTCTAGGGCCGGCTCTTGCGTGCAGACGTCAAGCATCTGGGTTGCGTACTCAGGCCAGTCCGTTGCCATGTGCAGGTAAGCCCCTTTTTTGAGCTTCTGGACCAGATGCGCCACGAATGGCGATTGAATCAGTCGACGTTTGTGGTGTCGTTTCTTGGGCCATGGATCCGGGAAATAAATATGGACGCCGTCAAGGCAGGCGTCAGGAATCATGTTGGCAAGCACTTCAACAGCGTCATGCTCGATAACCCGAATATTGGTCAGTCCCCGTTGTTCAATTTTGCTCAGCAGGGCGCCGACGCCGGGGCGATAGACCTCAAGGCCTAGCATGTTCCACTGAGGATTACTCTGGGCAATTTCTGCGGTGGTCTCTCCCATGCCAAAGCCAATTTCAAGAATGACGGGAGCGTCACGTCCAAAAATCCTTTTGAAATCAAGTGGTTCAGTCGTGTAAGGAATACCCCACATTGGAAGTAGTCGGTCACGGGTGCTGCGTTGCGAATCGGTGATGTGCCCACTGCGCATGACGAAACTGCGAATGTGGCGTTTTGGTGCATCGTCCATGGCGGTGATTTTTGGTATTGTGCGGGCTTGGGAGGTAGCTATTGTAGACACCTGCTAAACTTGTTGTTCGTTCCAACTATCACGTGAGTATCCAGACACCATGAATAAAGCAGAACTCGTTGAAGCCGTCGCCAGTGCAACCGATTCGTCCAAAGCATCTGTAGACGAAATGTTGAATGCGACTATTGCCGCGATTATCAAAGCCGTTTCCAAAGGCGACTCAGTTCAGCTCGTTGGGTTCGGAACCTTTGGTTCCGGTAAGCGTGCTGCCCGCACCGGCCGTAACCCACGTACCGGTGAGGCGATTAAAATTGCAGCGGCTCGGACTGTGAAGTTCACCGCAGGAAAAGCATTTAAAGACGCGGTAAATAAGAAGAAGTAATCTTATTGTGCTGATGACAAGCCCAGGCATGTCCTGGGCTTTTTTGTTCTTAGAACACCATGAATTCCACTGAAAAACAGCCCGTTGTCGTGATTGGCGCAGGCCTTGCCGGGCTGACGGTTGCCCTGCATCTTGCAGAGGATCATCGGGTCATCATGCTAGTCAAACGGAGCGAGTCCGAATCAGCGACCGCCTGGGCTCAGGGGGGCATTGTGGGGGTGGTCGATGCCGAAGAGGACAGCATCGATCAGCATGTTAGCGACACGATGGTGGCAGGTGCCGGCTTAGTGGATGAGACTGTTGCGCGTCACATCGCTGCTGAGAGCGCAAAAGCACTTGACTGGCTCGTCAGAGCAGGCGTTCCGTTCACCACGGAGCCGTCTGGTCCGATGGGCCTGCATCTCATGCGTGAGGGAGGACACTCTGTGCGCCGGATCGCGCATGCGGCAGATGCAACGGGAAAGGCGATTCACGACACCTTACTGGCGCAGGCGAAGGCCCATCCGAATATCGAGATTCGAGAGCACTGGATTGCGATTGACCTTATTACCAACCGTCAGACGCATAGCGCTGGCGGTAATCGTGTCCATGGTGTCTATGCGCTAGACATCCCGAATCATCGGGTCCTTCCAATTGCCGCTTCTGCGGTGGTGCTGGCCTGTGGTGGTGTGGGAAAGGTCTATCGGTACACCAGCAATCCTGATACAGCGACGGGCGATGGGATTGCGATGGCGTGGCGGGCGGGTTGCCGCGTTGGCAATATGGAGTTCATACAGTTTCACCCAACCTGTTTGTATCACCCCCAGGACCGAAGTTTTCTGATTACCGAGGCGTTGCGCGGGGAGGGTGGTCAGCTCAAAATCCCGGGGCTGCCCGATGACCAGGCGAGGTTCATGTTGCAGCATGATGCGCGTGGCGAACTTGCGCCCCGCGATATTGTTGCGCGGGCTATCGATTTTGAGATGAAGCGACACGGACTTGATTATGTCCATCTTGACGTCCGTCATCTTGGGGAAGCGTTTCTGCAGTCTCATTTTCCAACTGTGTATGGCCGATGTAAGGCCTTGGGTATTGATATCGCTCGGGCGCCGATTCCTGTTGTGCCTGCGGCGCACTACACTTGTGGTGGTGTGGTCACTGATCTCGCGGGTCGAACCGATTTGTCGGGGCTTTATGCGGTCGGAGAAACTGCCTATACAGGGCTACACGGGGCGAATCGTTTGGCGAGCAACTCGTTATTGGAGTGCGTAGTCGTTGGAATGGCTGCTGCGACGGATATTCGTTCGCGCTCAGTCATCGCACCGGTATCGGTCCCGGAGTGGGATGAAAGCCAGGTGGATAACGCAGATGAGCAGGTCGTGATCGCTCATAACTGGGACGAACTGCGGTTACTGATGTGGAACTATGTCGGGATTGTTCGCACGACCAAGCGGCTGGAGCGTGCCCTGCATCGTATTGAACTGCTGCAGTCCGAAGTGCAGGAGTATTACGCGAACTTTCGGGTTACGCGAGACCTGCTCGAACTGCGCAATCTCCTGGTCTGTGCGGGTCTGATCGTGCAGTCCGCCTTGGATCGCAAAGAAAGCCGTGGCCTTCACTATAGCCGCGACTATCCTCAGTCGTGGCCGGTCTCGTCTCCGACAATCTTGTCGCCATTGCGCGCGGTAACGCGTAGCGAGTAATCAATCGCACGAACATCCTTGGTGAGTTTCCCAATGGAGATGCGATCGACGCCTGTCGCGGCAATAGCCCTCAGCTGGTCTTTGTGAATGCCGCCAGACGCCTCTAGAAGTGCCCGGCCTGCGGTGATCTCAACGGCCTGTCGCATGAGATCAATGGAGAAGTTATCAATCAGAATATTCTCGGCGCCTGCATCAAGTGCCTGTTCAAGCTCATTGAGATCTTCCACTTCGATTTGAATTGACACGCCTGCATGTAATGCAGAGGCCGCCTGAAAGGCTTGCGCAATGCCGCCTGCCGCAGCGATGTGATTTTCTTTGATCAGAATTCCGTCCCACAGCGCAAGTCGCTGGTTGGCGCCACCACCAACACGGACGGCGTATTTCTGGGCCTGGCGCAGCCCGGGGATCGTCTTGCGGGTATCCAGGATAAGACAACCACGCGGGTTGGGGCTGACCCCTTCAATGATCGATACGTAATCGCGTGTCTGTGTCGCCGTCCCGGATAGCAGCTGCAGGAAGTTCATGCTGGAGCGCTCTGCGGTCAGCAGCGCGCGCGCATTGGCCTGAATCTCGCAGATCACGGTATCTGGGCGAAGGTTCTCCCCATCTTTGGCGTTCCAGCGAATATCCGCATCAGGCTGGAGCGCTAAAAGACAGCCGTCGAACCAGGCTTGTCCGCAGAGTACGGCCGTCTCTCGCACACGAAGTTGCGCTGTCGCAGCCGTGTCGGAGGCGACGAGTTCGGCGGTCCAGTCTTTACGGCCAATATCCTCGTTCAGCGCCTCTTGAATATTACGTGCTCTTGCCTCGGCAAGGGTTTCGTTTCGATTTGAGGGTTGAAACGACATGGAATCAGGCGGCCCCGATATTTGGGACTAAGCCACCAACACCACTTTGACCCGTGGCCTGGGTAAAGGCCAACATCCGGTCGATACAGCGATGCGCCTTAAGCCGCGTGGCCTCCGGTACCTTGATCTCTCCGGATCCCTGCTGCAGACAGTGCAATAGCCCTTGAAGGCTATTCATCGCCATCCATGGGCAGTGCGCACAGCTCTTGCAGGTGGCGCTCTCACCAGCCGTTGGCGCTTCGATGAACTGCTTCCCCGGGGCGAGTTGTTGCATCCGGTGAAAGAGGCCTTTGTCGGTTGCGACGATGTATTCCGTCGCGCTGCCTTGAATGACGGCATGCAGAAGTGCAGAGGTTGATCCCACGACATCTGCCTGTTCTCTGACGCTTGCTGGAGACTCAGGATGTACGAGTACCTTGGCATTGGGGTGTTGGCGACGAAGCATCGCGAGCTCTTCCCCTTTGAATTCATTGTGAACGATGCAGTCGCCGTTCCATAGCAGCATGTCTGCCCCCGTCTTCTCTTGGATGTAGTGCCCGAGATGACGATCCGGTGCCCATAAAATCTTTTGGCCCTGCGACTTGAGGTGCGAGACGATGGGAAGTGCGCAGGAGCTCGTGACCATCCAGTCAGCCCGGGCCTTTACTGCCGCGCTCGTGTTGGCATAGACCACGACAGTTCTGTCGGGGTGGGCATCACAGAATGCATGAAACGCATCAGCAGGGCAGCCGAGGTCGAGCGAGCAGGTGGCCTCGAGATCGGGCATCAGGACGCGTTTTTCTGGGCTCAGAATCTTGGCGGTCTCTCCCATAAATCGAACGCCAGCAACGATGAGTGTCTTTGCAGTGTGTTGCCGACCGAATCTCGCCATTTCGAGCGAATCCGAAACGATACCGCCGGTATCCAACGCAAGGTCTTGAAGATCACCATCCACGTAGTAGTGGGCAATCAGCACCGCATCCTGTGCCTTGAGCTCTGCTCGGATGGCCTGCTGCAGACTGAACTTCTCCTCACGGCTTGGGGGTGGGGACACCTTGGCCCAGGCCTGTGAAAGACAAGTTGCCCCAGAGGCATCCTGTAGCGTGTAACTAAAAACGTTGGATGTGGACATGTCTATAACAACACGCGATAAAAAGTGGAGCGGGTGAAGGGGATCGAACCCTCGTCTAAAGCTTGGGAAGCTTTCGTTCTGCCATTGAACTACACCCGCAAGATACGCAAAAGCGCTTTTATTTTTCCTGAATATGGATATTTTGAACTATTTCTTTTTGGTAGACTCCAACTCTCAAACAATGTATCGACAATGACTGTTCACAAATTAAAGAATCATCAAACAAATATGAATGCTTGGTTAAACCTTCGTCAGCTGCTGGATACGGTTAGTGCAGACACAGAACTCAAAGAGGTCGATGAGCGCAGCCAGCGTCTCTTGGAATGGATTATGTCGAACTATTCCCCCGAGCGCCCGATGTTCGTCCAGATGATCGTCATGAAGTCTAATGTGGCGTCGCCGGCGACGATTCACAAGGGCTTGTGGATTTTGGAGCGGGAGGGCCTGATTTCGGTCAAAGTTGACCAGTCGGATACCCGCCGCCGTATCGTGAGCCCCACCGAGAGATCTCGTAAACTAATGGCCAAACTCTCACAAAAGGTGTGCGCTTGGGCCGAGGAGCTCCCCCGCTAGGTCCCCAGGGACCAACCCCCCCTAACCCTGTAGCGGCTTGGGATAATTTATGGCCGGAAAAACCGATGGCCTGGGCCATCGGTTTTGCGGCGCTCTACTTCTCTGCCTATTGGTTTACCCAGTTCATCACGGAAATCTCCGAGGTCATCCCTGACCGGATTTCTTTGATCTACATCCCCGCTTTCGTCCGAGTGGTCTCGATTGTTGTCGCTGGGCTTGCCGGACTTCTTGGGATTTTTGTAGGAACGATAGCCGTCTCCCTACTGATTCTTGGGGACCCGTTGTTGCTCGCCTTGGCTAACGCGCTGGCCTCTGCGGCAGGGATCGGGGTTTCTTACTGGCTGCTCCTCAAGGCGTTGGGGCAGTCGAGTCTGCCCTTAAACCTTCCGGTACTGGTGCTGCTGACGGTTCTCTATTCCACCTTTAATGCAATGACCCATGGCCTTGTCTGGGATGTCATTGGCATGAGCGATGGTCTCACCCTTACCGATCTCTCCCTGATGATGCTTGGCGACCTGATCGGCGTTGTCCTGATGTACTTTGTGGTGCGACTGGTGACTCGTTTCTTTCGTCGCCTGAAGCAGCCGGCCGTTCCATCGAGATAGTTTTCCGGTATTCGTCGGGGGCTTAGCCGGTCTGTCGTTTGATCCAATCCAGAATGTCTTGGCTGATTGCATCGATCTGGGACGGTTCATGTTCCGGCGAATCTCGTAAGAGTGTTTCAGCATCGACTGCGATGGATTTGCCCAGCTCGACGCCCCATTGGTCAAATGGGTTGATTCCGGTGATCGCCGCAAGGCAGAGTACGCGGTGCTCCCACAGGGCGAGCAGGGCGCCGAGCGTCTCTGGGTCAAGCGTATCCATCATCATGAGATTTACGGGGTGCCCACCCCAGCAGGTTTTGCTTGGGTCTGGCTGTGTCTGGCCGGTCGAGAGCGCCTGAGCCTGAGCGATCAAATTGGCAAGCAGTGCCTGATGGCGATGCCGTTGCTGGTGTGACGGCTTGACGACGCCAAGAAGTTCAACAGCCACTCCTTGCGCGCCCTGATGCAGCAACTGGAAGAAAGCGTGTTGTGCATTTGTTCCAATGTCTCCCCAGAGAATTGGGCAGGCAGGGCCATCCAGCGGGCGGCCTTTCTGGTCCAGATGCTTGCCGAGCGATTCCATCCAAAGCTGTTTGAGATAAGGGACCAACAAGCTTAGGCGACTGTCGTAAGCTGAGACCATCAGCGTTGGTATTCGTCGCGTTCTGAGGTTATAAAAATCAGTTACGGCTAATACTGCAGGCATATTTTCAGTCAACGGGGTCTGCAGGAAATGACGATCCATCATGACGCCCCCCGTCAGGAAGCGATCTACGAGCGTATTGCCGAGAACAATACGTGCAATCAGACTTACGGGACCCCACAGCGAGTAGCGTCCGCCGATGCTCTCATCAAAACTGAGAATCTGATCACGACGCAGTCCCCACGCCCGTGCCTGTTCTGTCGCCGCCGTGACGCCGATGAAATGAGACTTCGGATTGTTGATGCCGGCCTGGCGCATCCATTCGACGAGATGCGAGGCATTGATCATCGTCTCTTGTGTTCGAAAAGACTTGCTCACCACAATGACGCACGTTGTTGCTGGGTTGAGCGGTGCAAGCAGGTGGTCAATCCCGTGATAGTCCAGATTCGATAAAAAAATGGGGGTACATCTTGTGCGATGACTTTCGTCGGTCAGTGCTTGCAGGATGAGTTGTGGCCCAAGATCCGATCCGCCAATTCCAAGATGGACAATCGTCTCAAAGGGTTGGCCGGTGGATGATTGTTGCTGACCTTCCCGAATGGCATTCGCGAGTGACTTTGCGCGGTCCTGACTGTCGCGCATACCTGCAATCAGGCGCTTGCCTGTATCGCTGATCGCAGGCGTTGGTTCGACTGCCTCTTCTAGTCCAGCGGCACGCAGGGCCCAGTGACCGGCCATTCGCTGCTCGCTTTGATTGATCCGTTCGCCAGCGAATACTGCGTCACGCAGTTGTTGCATGGCGAAAGCCGTTCGGGCGCCCGCCGCAAGCGGTGCAAGAATCTCCCGATGTTCGGTCTCAGTGAAGGACTGGCGACCGCGGTGCAGGCTGACTTTAGGCGCTAATAGCCAATCGGAGGAAGGAGACATGCCCGAATTGTAAGGGCGGTCTATTGAGAACAGAGGTCGGGGGCAGAGGCGATGGCGATGGGCTCTGCGCCATGCGCAAGAATATGGGAGGCCACCATCGCCTTGGTTTTGAGTCGGTTCAGCATATCTTGGACGACAGGATGATCCTGGCGGAGGGTTCTGACCTGGGAGAGGTAGACCGAGGCATGCTCTTGCTCCAGGGCGTCAAGCTGCTGGCGGACTGAGGCAAGGCATCGCATCTGATCCTCAGGAAGGATGTGGTTGCTCAGGCAGACCAATCGGTTCTCTCGCGCCCAGTGCAGCCAGGGTTCGGCAAATTGGCGCTCTTCTTCGCAGGACTTTTTAAGACTGTCTGGGGCTTTCGCTCGAGTCTGACGCTGGCTTGGCTGTGCGACCGCTGACAGCGTTGCAACGCCGAGCAGGGCAATAAAGAAGAAACGAATGAAACGCGTGAACACGGTCATGCGATGGTAACGATCATTCCCTGATTTGGTTCAAGATCACGAGCGCTCGCGATGGATTTTCTTGCGTGATAAACGGTTTCAGATTAACAGCCCTTCCCTTGACTTTCAAGGATGCCTGGTCGGGTTGGCCGAAGACAACTGCGGCAGTGTCGCTCGAGACAAATTCAATTTTCTGCCCGGATTCCATTTTGAGGTTCGACTTTTCCCCATTGGATTTGACGATCTGAACCCAGGTGGTGACTTTTGATTCGAGTTGACTGTCGGCACCGCGAGCCGGCACAGTCGATGTTGGTGTTGCCGCAGGTTTCGCAGTGGATGGAGTTGTTGGTGCTGCCGCAGGCTTTGCAACCGGTGGGGTTGTTGTCGGTGCAGCGGGTGCCGGTGTTGACGAGGGGGTCGTTGGTGCGGGTGCCGCACTCCCGGACGCACCAGTGGTGGGTGTCGTTGCTTCGTTCGACTTTTGCGCGGGGTCCGGCACAGGCGCAGCTGTCGGTGGTGTCGGCTCAACAGTCGGTTTTTCCATCGCCACTTTAATAACGCCCAGAGCGATCACCACTGCGGCAATGAGTGCGACCCAACCCAGACGGGAGCGTGGCTGCTCCGATGGCGCCTCTTCCGGCGCATGACCTAGTTTTTCGCGAAGGGACAAGGGCGCATTGGTCTCTATTGCCACCTCTCTTGTCGACGACTCACGCGTGTCGGATGTGGTCTCCGTCGATGTCGTCGTCTCAGTGGGCGTTGCCTCTGTCACAGCCTCCGTGATCACCTCCGTTACCACTTCAGTCGTGTCAGTGGGTGAGGAGGGTTCAGGGGCGATATCGTTTAACGATACGCCGAGAAATGACGCGTATCGCTCGACAGCCTGTCGGTAGTAACTGGCGCTGTAAAACGGAGTGACGTCGGCAGACTCAATTGCGCGCAGCTGTGATGGAGAAAGTGCGATCCGGAACGCTGCCTCCGCAAGACTCTCGCCCTTCCCCTCTCTCGCCTGTTTGAGGGCGAGGCCGATTGCCTGGGCGTGGTCGCGCGGCATTTGTTCTGAGGGCATTAGGGCTGTCCGTTTCTTTCGTTTTTGTCGGGTTGCCGTTTTTGTCGCACAAAGCGACGGGATCTTGGTGTCTCGCCTGAAATTCTAGGGTTAATCAAGCGAAGGGATGACTTGTTAGGACCACTTCTCGGGTTATCCATT
>JBDLRA010000017.1:0-6682 GCA_039800285.1 Pseudomonadota bacterium | reverse complement strand
CGAGGAGAATGCCTTCCCCGACATTCGCGGCCTGAAGGGGCCATTCACCTGCCTGAATTCTGCGCGTTACGGGATCTCTTGGGGCGTGTTGGGTGCGGCAGAGTTCTGTTGGCACGCCGCTCGGCAGTATTGTCTGGATCGCAAACAGTTCGGGCGTCCGCTCGCCGCAAATCAGCTGATTCAGAAAAAGCTTGCGGACATGCAGACCGAAATTGCGCTGGCACTGCAGGGCGTGCTGCGGCTCGGTCGTATGAAGGACAGCAATATCGCGGCTGTGGAGATCACATCGATCGTGAAGCGCAATAGCTGTGGAAAGTCGTTAGAGATCGCCCGCATGGCACGGGATATGTTGGGTGGGAACGGCATTAACGACGAATATGGCGTGATGCGTCATATGGTGAATCTTGAAGTCGTCAACACCTATGAAGGAACGCACGATATCCATGCGCTCATTCTGGGTCGCGCTCAGACGGGGCTGCAGGCATTTTTCTAACGCATGGATAAGGTTGATGTCTTAGTCGTTGGCGCGGGTGTTGTTGGCCTGGCGATCGCGCGTGAGTTCGCGATGGCGGGCAGAGAAGTCGTCATCGTCGAGAGTCAGGCCCACTATGGATCGGGGACGAGTGCCCGGAATTCGGGCGTGATTCATGCGGGGATTTACTATCCGACCGGATCGAAAAAGGCCCTTTGGTGTGTTGAAGGGCGGCATCTCTTATACGACTATGTCCGCAGTCGAAAGGTCGGCCACAAGCGGATTGGGAAGCTGATCGTTGCGGGACAGAACCAGGCAGAGAAACTTGAAACGCTTTATCGCACCGGCTTAGCAAATGGCGTGAGCGATCTGCAGCTGATCTCAGGTGACGAGGCACGCGCGCTTGAGCCTGCACTCGGTTGTGATCTGGCCATTCATTCGCCATCGACGGGCATCATCGACGCGCATGACCTCATGCATGCCTTACTGGGTGATGCCGAGGAACACGGGGCCATGCTTGCGGTGCAGAGTCCGTTCGTGGGCGCTGAACAGGTTCAGGGCCAGTGGCATTCAGAGGTACTCGGTGAAACGATCGTGTCCGATATCCTGATTAATGCCGCAGGATTAGATGCGGTTCCTGTTGCCCAGTCGATCTCGGGGGTGTCGTCTGCGCTGATTCCAAAGATGTATTTTGCGAAGGGCAACTACGCCTCGCTGCGTGGCCGGTCACCGTTTTCACGGTTGATCTATCCAGTGCCTGTTCCAGGAGGTCTCGGAACCCACCTTACCCTCGATCTGGGCGGACAGGCAAACTTCGGACCTGATGTCGAATGGCTCGATGCGCCGACACAGGAGCAGATTCAGCAGGGTCTGATCTCGAGCTTTTCTTACCAGGTCGACCCGAAGCGTCTGACCACCTTTGAAAACGATATTCGCTCCTGGTGGCCGGGACTGCCGGATAACGCGCTTGCGCCTGGTTATGCCGGCATTCGTCCGAAGATTGTGGGTCCGGGTGAGCCGGCAGCGGATTACTGCGTGCTGGGCCCTGCCGACCATGGCCGGTCAGGGCTTGTGCATTTGCTCGGGATGGAGTCCCCTGCGCTCACGAGCTGCCTTGCGATTGCAAAGGCCGTTCGCGGTTTCTTTTGAAGAACTGGTAGGCCAGCACCAAGGCGAAGCCGATAAACCCACCGATATCGGAGATATTCGACGGGTAGGTCAGGGCCACACCGGAGGCGATCAGGATCCAGCGCTCGACAAACGAGGTCTTGACCAGGAACCAGTTCTGCAGGCCGCCAGCGAGGGCGACGATACCGACCGATGCGGTAAAGGTAATCCAGCCAATATCAACCCAGTTTGCGGTCTCTAACGCCTTCGTGGATCCCATGAGTAGCAGTGCAACGCCTGCTGGGTCTAGCACGAAGATAAAGGGCACCAGGATAGCCGGTGCAACGTATTTCCAGCTCTGGAAGGTCGTCCGGTATGGGTTGCCCTTACAGATCGCAGCAGCCGCAAAGGGCGAGAGTGCCGTTGGCGGTGAGACCTCTGAGAGCACCGCATAGTAGAAGATGAACATGTGGGCGGCGAAATCGGGAACGCCGAGCTTGATCAGTGCCGGGGCTGCGATCACCGCGCAGATGATGTAAGACGCGGTCACGGGAACGGCGAGCCCGACGATCCAGACAATGAGGGCTGTATAGATAGCTGTGAGCAACAGCGATCCGCCGGCATAGTCGATGACGATAGCGCTGAACTTAAGACCCAGGCCAGTGAGAACGACCACACCGACAATCAGACCGGCACCGGCGCAGGTTGCGGCAATGGAGAGAACTTGGGTGAAGCCATCGGAGAGCGCTTCAACCAATTTGGAGTTGTAGAGTCCCCTCCAGAACGGGGTCTTACGGGTGAACATCTCCCGCGGAAGCATGGCCGAGTCCGCCCGTAAAAGGCTGGTGACAAAGGAAAGGACGGTTGCCCAGAACACAGACATCACCGGCGAGAATCCCATCAACATAAAGACAACGATGGAGATGAGCGAGAAGAAGTGGAACCAGTACTTCTTGGCGAGAGACCATGCGCTTTCAATCTCCGTCATTGACTGACCGGCCATGTGGTATTTGCGTGAGTCGATCTCGACCATCACAAAAAGTCCCAGATAAAACAGAAACGTCGGGATGGTGGCCATCAACAAGACGTCGAGGTAGGAGATCTTCAGAAACTCTGCAATCAGGAAGGCTGCTGCCCCAAGGACCGGGGGAGAGATGATGGCACCGAGCCCGCCCGCGGCCAGTAAGCCACCGGCAGCGTTCTTCTCATAGCCTGCTTTTGCGAGCATGTTGTGGGCCACCGAACCGACGGTCACCGTTGTAGCAACCCCCGATCCAGAGGGGCCGCCGAGTAAGAACGATGAGAGCACTACGGTGCGCCCGACACTGGAGGTCTTTCCGCCCATGGCGGAAAAAGAGAAATCAATAAAAAACTTGCCGGCGCCACTGAACTGAAGGAAGGCCCCAAAGATGGTAAACAGAATAATCAGCGTGGAGGAGACATCGACTGCTGTTCCGAAGATGCCTTCTAGTGTCATGTACATGAACCCGACCAGTCGCGACAGGTCGTATCCCTTGTGGGTCCAAGGCTCGGGCAAAAGATCGCCAAAGAGGGCGTAGAGCAGAAAGGAAACCGTCACACTCAGTAGCACAAGCCCGTTAGTGCGACGGACGGCCTCGAGAATAAGCAGAATCAGCGCCGCTCCGAAAGCGACATCAAGGGTGAGCGGAAAGGTATTTCGATCCGTGAAGTCATCGCCCCCTTTTAGGGCGTAGACCAATGCTGCAACCGCAATGGCCGCAAACAGGATGTCCCACCACATGAGGCGGTTCTTGTAACGCGCTGCAATGGGAAACGTAATGAAGACAAAGGCCAGCACCATGGTCACATGGGTCATGCGAAGCACCTGGGCGGGAACGATCGCATAGGCGGCATACAGGTGAAACAGCGACATCGCGACAGCGATGACCGTCAGTCCGACACCGAGCCAGCCGCGGTAGTTGTTCGCATCGCCTTCCTCTTCTTTAATGAGGTTCTCGACCCGCTGACGGGTCTCGGCATCGAGATCGTCTTCTGGAAGACCCATCTTCTGAAGCGTGTCGCTCATGCTGGCTCCTATCTTTTTTCTTTAAAGCTTATCGTCATCTTGAAAAAGAAGGCCCGCGTTCTGCGGGCCCCCTTGACTACCTTGTGATCGTTCATCTGAGTGAACTGATCCCCAGGATTGGGTTAGTCGATCTTTCCGCCTTTTTCACGGATGAACTTCACCGCACCCGGGTGGAAGGGGATGGGGCTGGAAACCTGCTTCTGGTTTGCGATGGTCACGTTGCTGTACTCCTTGTGAACCGCAACCAGCTCCTTGTGATGGTCAAAGACAGCCTTGACGATCTTGTAGGCCTGGTCATCAGGCATCTTGGCGTTGACCAGCAGCACGTTGGCGACCGATGCAATCTTGTTATCCGCTGCCATACCCGCATAGGTTGTCTTGGGGATGGTGTCTGCGTAATACAGATTGCCGTACTTCTTATTCATGGCATCGACCGCAGCAGAGTGGTCCACCATCTGGATCTTAACGCCGGGTGTGCTGGCGAGATCGGTGACGGCAGCTGTGGGAAGGCCACCCACCCAGAAGAACGCAGCAATCTTCTTGTCCTTCAGCGCATTGACGGACTCAGCAACGCCAAGGCGCTCACGGGTCATGTCCTTATTGGGATCCAGACCAGACGCTTCAATCAGGCGCAGGGCCATCACTTCTGTGGCGCTGCCGGGGCTTCCGGTGGCCACACGCTTGCCCTTGAGGTCGGCCATGGACTTCACGCCTGTGCCATCGACGGAGACAACGTGCATCCGGTTGGGGTAGAGCACCAATAGGGTGCGCATATCGACCTTACGGCCGTTGAATTTGCCTTCGCCCTTCGAGGCGTCTAGGGCTGCGTCGACCATTGAGAAGCCGACATAGGGCTTTCCACTGCCGATCAGGTTCAGGTTATCGACGGATCCGCCGGTGACCTCTGCGGTCGCCTGCATTCCGGGGACATGCTTGGAGAGGACCGCTGCGAGGCCGCCGCCCATGGGGTAATAGACGCCGCCCGTGCCACCGGTTGCCACGGAGATGTTCTGGGCAAACGCGGTTGAGGTCACCGTCATGGCGAGCGCCGCGAAGATCTTAGGGAAACGCATGCGAAAGACTCCTTTATTCAAGAAAGTTGAAGGGCAAAGGGTATCAGGTGAGCCCCCGTTTTTTAAGGCTTGTTTGCCCCTTATCTCTTAGGAGAAACACTAGGGCGGGACGCGTCAATCGGCCTCGTTCAGGCCTGCGCGTTAGACTGCGGACCTTTCTCAAGTGAAGGGGGTAAGACCGTGTCAAATCGTCAGGTACTGGTTGTGGGCGGCGGGACCATGGGAGTGGACATTGCTGCATCGTTTGTCGCAGGTGGCTGGGATGCCGTGATCGTGAATCCAGAGGATGCGAGGTTTGCGACGATTCAGGCCCGATTCCAGGATGCGCTTGCGAGACTACAGGTACAAGCGCCCCGATCGCTGACCCTGGTCCGCGCGCTTGACGATGTGCGATGGTCTGAACTGGATCTCGTCATTGAGGCGGTTCCCGAGGTGCTCTCGCTCAAGCAGCAGATCTTTGCTGAACTGGAGCGTCTTGCGAAACCGGAGACGCCGCTCTGTAGCAACTCTTCGGCGCTGCCGATCAGCGCCATTGGAAAGGGGCTGAAAACCCAGCAGCGAATGGTGGGGACCCATTACTTTATGCCGGCGCACCTGGTTCCGGCGGTTGAGGTAGTCTGCTCTGGCCAGACAGAACCCGCCGTGGCGGATCGTGTCTCCGAGATGATGCGCTCTGTTGGGAAAGTCCCCATTCGTGTGAAAAAGGACCTCCCCGGTTTTCTGATCAATCGCCTTCAGCATGCCGTATCCCGTGAGGCACTCAAACTCGTCGATCAGGGGATTACGACTCCTGCGGATGTGGATGCGGCAGTTCGATTCGGTTTCGGTTTTCGGTATATCGCGGCGGGGCCATGCCTACAACGTGATCACGCGGGATTAGATGTGCACCACGCCGCCGCGCAGTCGATCTATCCAGACCTGTGCAACGATTCTGTGCCGAGTGAGATTCTGTCCGAGCGGGTGGCGAGCGGCGCTATTGGGATGAAGGCGGGACGTGGGTTTTACGACTGGACGCCGGAGACGATTGCTGCCGAGAAAAAGCGCTACGAGGCGCTTCTTCTTGCGGCAAGCAGTCTTCTTGCGAAAGAGATCCAGGCGACCCAAAAGCCAACGGGTGATTAGAGACCGGGCATCGCGAACTTCGCGTTATCCAAAGCCATGATCAGGTCCTCGCGTTGGGCCGCATTTAACGCGGTCAATGGGGGGCGAACGGATGCCCAGCTCGGGTCCTTCGAATAATGGGCGATCGCGGCTTTCATGGCAGGAATCATGGGCCGCGTCTGGAAAATCATCCGGATGGTATCCAGCGCCGCCTGGCGGGCGTCGGCATCGTCGGCCTGCCAGTGCTTTGCCAGGTCGGCAATAGCTGCGGGGTTTACATTGGTCGTCGCCGAGATGCAGCCCGCACCACCTGCCCGCATATTTCGCAAAAGGAATGACTCGGTTCCCGCATAGATACGGAAACCTTTGGGGGCACAGGCCTTCAGGACAGATTCTGTGTAGGACCAGTCGCCCGAGCTGTCTTTCATGCCAACGACTGTTTTGGGGTAGGCCTCAATCAAACGCTCAATCAGCGCGAGTGTGAATCCGACTTTGGTAATGGGCGGAATGTTGTAGATGTAGATCTGCAGACGGCTGTCGGCGACCCCTTCAATCACTTTTGCGAAGTAGGCGAACAGTCCGTCGTCGGAGACGTCTTTGTAATAAAAGGGTGGGAGCATGAGCGTGCCGGCACATCCAGCAGAGACCGCCGCTTTGGTGAGGGTGATGGCATCGGTGACGGCGCAGGCCCCTGTGCCCGGCATCATCTGGGCGGGTGAGAGGCCGTTTTTGACGAGTGTTTCAAGAATGTCTAGTCGCTCTGTCACCGACATGGAGTTGGCCTCGGAGTTGGTGCCAAACACGGCCATCCCCACGCCGTTTTTCTGAAGCCACTGGCAGTGACGTGTGAGCTTTGCCTTATCGGGATTGCCATTGGCATCA
>JBDLRA010000016.1:0-3282 GCA_039800285.1 Pseudomonadota bacterium | reverse complement strand
AACGTTCGTCCGGTCTATAAGCGGGTTGATACCTGTGCCGCTGAATTTGCGACCAAGACGTCTTACTTCTACTCCACGTATGAAGAAGAGTGCGAGTCGCAGCCGACCGATCGCAAGAAGGTCATGGTCTTAGGTGGTGGTCCAAACCGAATTGGCCAGGGTATTGAGTTTGACTACTGCTGTGTCCATGCGGCGATGGCGCTTCGGGAAGACGGGTTTGAGACCATCATGGTCAACTGCAACCCCGAGACCGTGTCGACAGACTATGACACCTCTGACCGACTCTACTTTGAGCCTCTAACCCTTGAAGACGTTCTTGAGATCGTTGATAAGGAAAAGCCGATCGGCGTGATCGTTCAGTACGGCGGGCAGACCCCATTGAAACTGGCCAAAGCCCTTGAGGCGGCTGGTGTTCCGATTGTCGGCACATCACCGGAATCGATTGATATCGCCGAAGATCGCGAGCGCTTCCAGAAGCTTCTGATGAAGCTGGAGCTGCGTCAGCCGCCAAATCGCACAGCACGCACCGAAGAAGAAGCCATTCGCCTGGCACAAGAAATTGGTTACCCCTTGGTGGTGCGTCCCAGCTACGTGCTGGGTGGTCGCGCCATGGAGATCGTCCATGAGCAGCGGGACCTTGAGCGCTACATGCGCGAGGCGGTTAAAGTCTCTAATGACTCGCCCGTGCTTTTGGATCGCTTCTTGAATGATGCGATTGAGGTGGATGTCGACAGTCTTTCTGATGGCAAGCGTGTCTTTATTGGCGGCGTGATGGAACACATTGAGCAGGCGGGGGTGCACTCTGGCGACTCAGCCTGTAGCCTTCCGCCATTCTCGCTCTCGCCCGAGATGATTGAGGAACTGAAGCGCCAGACGGCCCAGATGTCCCGTGCCTTGAATGTGGTGGGTCTGATGAACGTTCAGTTTGCGATTCAAAACGGCACGGTCTATGTGCTGGAGGTGAACCCGCGCGCGTCTCGGACTGTTCCTTATGTGTCGAAGGCGACGGGCATTCCGCTTGCCAAGGTTGCCGCACGGGCGATGTTGGGAAGCAGTCTTGATGCCCAGGGTATCGGTGCCGAGATCAACCCGCCGTATTACTCGGTCAAAGAAGCGGTCTTCCCGTTTGTGAAGTTCCCCGGTGTCGATACTATCCTTGGCCCCGAGATGAAGTCTACGGGCGAGGTCATGGGCGTGGGCGACACCTTTGCCGAAGCCTTTGTGAAGTCACAGCTTGGGGCAGGCATTCGGCTTCCGACCAATGGAAGTGCCTTCATCAGTGTGAAGGCCGCCGATAAGCCTGCCGCGGTGGAGATCGCCAAGATGCTCGTGGACCTTGGATTTAAGCTTTTGGCGACGCGCGGCACGGCTGCCGCAATTTCCGCGGCTGGGATTGCAGTGACTTCTGTCAACAAAGTGACTGAAGGCCGCCCGCATGTGGTGGACATGATTAAAAACGGTGATATACAGTTTGTCATCAACACGGTCGAAGAGAAACGGTCTGCCATTACAGACTCTCGTTCGATTCGAACCACGGCGCTAGCCTCTCGCGTGACGACCTACACAACGATCGCCGGTGCTCGTGCAGCGGTAGAGGGTATCCGTCACCTGGCGGATGCCTCGATGACGGTCATTGATGTGCAGACGATGCATAAAAAAGTAAAGGCTTTGGCATGAGTACAACCCCATTAACTGTTCGTGGCGCAGAGCTTCTGAAAGAGGAGCTCACGCGTCTGAAGCATGTCGAGCGTCCATCGGTGATCAATGCGATCGCCGAAGCGCGCGCGCAAGGGGACCTCTCGGAGAATGCTGAATACGACGCCGCCAAGGAGCGCCAGGGCTTTATTGAGGGCCGTATCGCAGAGCTTGAATCAAAGCTGGCCCATGCCCAGATCATTAATCCTGTTGAGATCGAGCGGGATGGGCGAGTGGTCTTCGGAACGATAGTTCAGCTCAGCGAGCTCGATAGCGGCAAGGAACTCGTCTACCAGATCGTTGGTGACGACGAGGCAGATCTCAAAGAAAACAAGATTTCGATCTCCAGCCCGATCGCCCGTGCCTTGATTGGCAAATCGGTCGGCGATGTCGCCACGGTCCACGCGCCGGGTGGGGCGCGCGAGGTTGAAATTCTTGACGTCCGCTACGAATAAGAAAAACAAGTTCAATCCGCAGTGGATGCACATGCATCTGACGGACCCTTATGTCCGTCAGGCGCAGGCCAGGGGCTATCGTTCCCGCGCCGCTTTCAAATTACTCGGTATTCACGAAAAAGATCCGCTGATTAAGCCGGGTATGACCATTGTCGATCTGGGCAGCGCCCCGGGAAGTTGGTCACAGGTGGTCCGTGAAATTCTCTCAGTGAAGCGGGGTGATGATCCCGGCAAGCGGGTTCACGGTCGAATCATTGCGCTCGATATCCTGCCCATGGAGCCCATTGCTGATGTGGAGTTCATTCAGGGCGATTTCCGCGAGGAATCGGTCGCCAAGGAACTGGGGGATCGGCTTGGCGGGGAAAAGGTCGACGTGGTGATTTCCGACATGGCACCCAACCTCTCTGGGGTCGAGTCTGCGGATGCCGCCAGGGTCATGCATGTCTGTGAACTGGCGCTTGAATTCGCACTCAATCACCTGAAGCCCGAAGGGGCGCTCTTGGTGAAGACCTTTAATGGCAGCGGATACAGCCAGCTGGTTGAGCTCTTTAAGCGGCACTTTGTCTCGGTTTCCCCTCGCAAGCCGCCCGCATCAAGAGCCCAGTCATCCGAGACCTTTTTGCTGGGTCGGCGACTAAAACCACAGAAATAGCCTAAATCCGTCATTTGGAGAGGGCTTTGCCCTTGAAAACCCGCCAAATGACGCCATTTTGGCTATGACGAGGATAAAAAAATCTCATTGAGGAAACTTAGCCTCAGGCATAGAATCGAAGTAACTCCCTGGGGCATTTAGGCCCCGGATTTCATAGGTTTTTTTTAAGGAGCAGTCGCTTGAACAACATGATCCCCAAGGCAGCCATCTGGATGGTGATTGCGCTGGTTCTGTTCACGGTGTTTCGTCAGTTCGATACCCGTCAGGCCAGGGGTCCGGAAGTTCCGTATTCCCAGTTCATGGAAGACGCTCGGCAGGGCCGGATTAAGTCCGCCATCGTCGAGGGTCGGACTGTCCGCGCGCTCACCTCTGATGAGCGTCAGATTACGGTGAACACGCCGCAGGACCTTTGGATGGTCTCTGACCTGATGAAGTACGGCGTGCGCGTCTCTGCGAAAGCTGAAGAAGAGCCATCGCTCC
>JBDLRA010000015.1:0-10744 GCA_039800285.1 Pseudomonadota bacterium | reverse complement strand
GATTAGCTTGACGTCCCGCGGCGATCCCTCGATCCAGTCATTTTTCTTGAATCGACTAAAGACACGGCTCACGCTTTCAATCGTCAGCCCAAGGTAGTTTCCAATATCCTCGCGGGTCATCCGAAGTACAAAGTGGTTGGGCGAAAATCCACGGGTTTCATAACGACGCGACAGGTTCAGCAAGAACGCTGCGACACGCTGATCGGCACTCATGGATCCCAGAAGCAACATGACCTGATGCTCACGATTGATCTCTCGGCTCATCATCCGATGGAAATGCGCCTGCAGACTCGGCAGCTCGGCCAGAAGACTCTCTAGTCGCGCATAAGGAATCTCGCAGACCTCGCTATCTTCAAGTGCGATGCTGCTGCAGCGATGGCGAGAGGTACCGATGCCCTCCATGCCTAGGATTTCGCCTGACATCTGAAAGCCGATGATCTGTTTGGTCGCAGGACCCTCGGAATAGACCGTTTTAAAGTGACCGAGACGGACGGCATACAGGGTCGTAAAAACATCTCCGGAACGATAGAGAGAATCCCCCCGCTCCACGCGGATCCGCTTGGAAATGATGTTCTCAAGACGGTCAAGATCTGCGTTATTCACCACTGCCGGAAGGCAGAGTTCATGCATGGAGCAGTCAGCACAGCTCGAAGAGATCGAGGCAATCGTGATAGGGCTGCCGCTACTCACTCCCTGATGTGAGTTTTGCATTAATTTTTCCCCAATATGCGTCAGTTTGTATATTGAGAATAATCAAATTTGTCCTATCTGTCATCTTCGAGCCGCAGCTCAGCAATCTTGCGGGTCATGGTGTTGCGACCTATGCCCAACAACTGAGCCGCCTCCATTCGACGACCACGTGTGTGCTTCAGTGCGATACCTAGAACGGCCGTTTCAAATTCACGAGACCATTGATTCATGCGGCCTTCAGGGGTCTCGGCGAGCTCGGTACTGCTCAATGCACGAGCGACCTCTTCTCGCAAAAGATCCTGCCAACGGATCCCGTCCGAGATGTTTGAATGAACTTGTTCCGAACCTGTCCCTATCGCATTTATCCTTATGGGTTGTACGGATTCCTCCGCAACCGACGTGGAAACCTCATCTGGATGTCGTAGGTCCGCAGGAAGGTCGTCGACCTGCACGACCTGGCTCGGGGCCATCACCGTCATCCAGTGACAGAGATTCTCCAGCTGCCGCACATTGCCTGGAAACGGCAGCTTGACCAACGTCTCCATCGCCTGCGGCGAGAGCTGCTTCGGTTCTACCTTTAACTCACGGGCACTCTTCTGTAAGAAATGCTTGGCCAAAAGCGCGATATCTTCATGGCGCTCTCGAAGCGGGGGCAGCTTCAGACGAATGACATTTAATCGGTGAAAGAGATCCTCACGAAACTGTCCGGAACGAACACGTGCCTCAAGATCCTGATGAGTCGCAGCAATCACGCGAACATTTGATTTCAGCGGCTGATGTCCGCCGACTCGGTAGTAATGACCATCGGAGAGGACCCTCAGCAGACGGGTCTGAAGGTCCAAGGGCATGTCACCGATCTCATCAAGAAATAAGGTCCCGCCTTCGGCCTGCTCAAATCGACCACGACGCATGGCCTGCGCGCCCGTAAAGGCGCCCCGCTCATGGCCAAATAGCTCTGACTCAAGGAGATCCCTTGGGATCGCCGCTGTATTGAGTGCCACAAAAGGCATCTTCGCCCGAGGACTGTGTCGATGAAGCGCACTGGCAACAAGCTCCTTTCCGGTGCCTGATTCGCCAGTAATGAGCACAGTTGCACTAGATTGCGACAGTCGACCAATTGCGCGGAATACTTCTTGCATAACGGGCGCCTGCCCTAACAACTCGGGGAGCGACTCAACCATCGCCTCCTTCGGTGAACTGGCAGGGGAACTCTCTTGAACAGCACGACGAATCAAGGCAACCGCCGCATCAATATCAAACGGCTTTGGCAGATACTCAAAGGCACCACCCTGAAACGCAGAAACAGCACTATCTAAATCGGAGTACGCCGTCATCACAATCACAGGGACCTGCGGACAGCGATGCTTCACCTGCTCTAAAAGGGCAAGGCCGGTATCGCCAGGCATTCGGATATCAGAAACCAGCACCTGGGGGGTGTCTTGCTCAAGCGCCTGCATGACTTCTGCCGCATCTTCAAAGACGCGACAAGGCATCTGCTGTTTGCTCAACGCCTTTTCAAGCACCCAACGAATCGACTGGTCATCATCCACAATCCAGACAGGCTTCATTACTGGCTCCATTTCAAATCAATCGGCAGACGAATCAGAAAATCGGTACAACCCGGTGCACTCTCCACATCGATCAGTCCGCCGTGCTGCTGCACGTAAGACTGCGCGAGCGTTAATCCCAACCCATGCCCCTGCGGATGCCCTGAGACCAAGGGATAGAACACACGCTCTCGAATCTCTTCCGGAATACCGGGACCGTTATCAATGACATGCAAATCTAATGCCAGTTTGTGACGATGTTTCGCAATCGTCACCTGCCGTGCAACACGGGTGCGCATCACGATCTCGCCCTGACCTGCAAGCGCCTGCGCCGCATTGCGCACAACATTCAAGACCACCTGAATCAGCTGCTCACGATCACCGTGTACCGGAGGAAGACTGGTGTCGTAATCACGACGGATCTTCAATCCATCGGTAAATTCGGCAAGCATCAGACTTCGCACCCGTTCACAGACCTCATGAATATTGACGGGCTCTAAGACGCGTGCCTTTCGGTGGGGCGCCAGCATCTGATCGACCAAGCCCTGTAGCCGATCTGCCTCTTTGATAATGACCTGGGTGTACTCACGAAGGTCTTCACTGGGCAGCTCCCGATCCAGCAGCTGCGCTGCACCACGAACGCCGCCGAGCGGATTTTTGATCTCGTGGGCAAGGTTCCGAATAAGCTCCTTATTGGCCTGGGTTAGATCGGCCTGACGCGCCTCTCGATCAAGCTTACGCTGCTGATCCATTTCACGCAGCTCAAGACAGGCGAACCAATCGACCTGGTCCTGATGGACAGCAATGGTCGCTTCCAGCTCACGCGTTCCCCGCATCGGCAGATGCCAGATGGAGTTCTGTCGCTTGACATCAAATCGATGGGCCAAGGCCTCGTCGAGCATTTCTTCAATGGACTCCGTCCCTGGAATCACATCGGCAAATCGCTGGCCTTCTAACTGGCGACTGGAGAGCCCAAAGAGAAGCTCTGCCGCCTGGTTGCAAAAGACAACCCGCAGTCTCCGATCTAACAACACCACCGCGGTGGCGAGAAGATCGAAGATGCGGAGGTCTTTTGCTGTCACTTCAGATCACAAAACACACAACGCTACTAACTCAAATTAGAGCGAGTAGTACATATCAAACTCAACGGGGTGTGTGGTCATCCGGAAACGGGTGACTTCTTCCATCTTGAGTTCAATATAGGCGTCAATCATCTCGTTACTGAACACGCCACCACGGGTTAAGAACTCCCGATCCTTGTCCAGAGCCTCGAGCGCCTGATCCAACGACGAGCAGACCGTCGGGATCTTCTTCTCTTCTTCGGGGGGCAGATCATAGAGATTCTTGTCCGCTGCTTCACCGGGGTGGATCTTATTCATCACGCCATCGAGACCAGCCATCATTAACGCTGCAAACGCGAGGTACGGGTTTGCCGTGGGGTCTGGGAAGCGGACCTCGATACGACGCCCCTTCGGATTGCTCACGTGGGGGATACGAATCGATGCCGAACGGTTGCGTGCGGAATAGGCAAGCTTCACCGGTGCCTCAAAACCAGGCACCAGACGCTTGTAGCTATTGGTGCCAGGGTTCGTAATCGCGTTGAGCGCTTTGGCATGCTTGATCACGCCACCGATGTAATAGAGGGCGAATTCTGAAAGCCCTGCATAGCCGTTTCCTGCAAACAGGTTCTGGCCGTCTTTCCAGATCGACTGGTGCACGTGCATACCGGATCCGTTATCACCGACCACAGGCTTTGGCATGAACGTCGCTGTCTTGCCGTAGCTTGCAGCAACGTTCTGCACGACATACTTCAGGACCTGCGTCCAGTCAGCGCGCTGGGTCAGCGTCGAGAACTTGGTGCCGATCTCACACTGGCCAGCACCGGCGACCTCATGGTGATGGACTTCAACAGGCACGCCCATCTGCTCGAGAATCAGACACATCTCGGAGCGGATGTCTTGGAACGAATCGACGGGGGACACGGGGAAATAGCCACCCTTCACTGCAGGACGGTGACCGAGATTTCCGCCTTCGTAGTCGATCCCGGTTGACCAGCTGGCCTCTTCGGATTTGATCTTGACGCCGCAGCCTGACATATCAACGCTCCAGGTCACGCCATCAAAAATGAAGAACTCAGGCTCAGGACCAAAATAGGCGGTGTCACCAACACCAGACGCCTTGAGATACGCCTCAGCACGCTTGGCGATCGAGCGCGGATCGCGGTCATAGCCTTTGCCATCGGAAGGTTCCACGACGTCGCAGGTCAGATTGAGCGTCACCTCTTCGCGGAACGGGTCCAGGACGGCGGTATTGGGATCTGGAATCAGCAACATGTCAGATGCCTCAATCCCCTTCCAACCTGCAATCGATGAACCATCGAAGGCATGACCGGACTCAAACTTGTCTTCATCAAAGTGGCTCACGGGCACGCTAACGTGCTGCTCCTTGCCACGGGTATCTGTGAACCGGAAGTCAACAAACTTCACCTCGTTGTCGGCAACCATCTTCATCACGTCTTGAGGGGTAGGCATCCGTACTTCTCCTTTTCTAAAATTCGATCTGTCGGTGACGGCCTGGCGCACTGAGGGAACTACTCAAGATCTGTCGCCCGGCCGAGCTCCCTTTCGGGATGTCCATTACTAGCGAAAAACGTGCCTGAATTTATGGCCCTGAAAATCAAGGACTTGCAACGATTTTGTGCGAAAAACGTCCTAATTATGCACCAATAATGATCATAAATGCACTAAATCTGTGCATTTATGCTGGAATCTGATTTTTTGCACCGCTTCGGTGCTATTTCAGAAAAAGCGCCTGCACCTCGTTGAGGAGCTCAAAACCCCTGGGCGTGCACCGAAACGCCCCGAGATCCGACACCATCAACCCCCTTGCCTGGGCCTGCCCAAGCCGGTCAAGCAGAAACGGATGCGAACCGATACTGAGCCCAGTGGTGAGCTGCCAGCGTCCAGTTGGGACGCCGTCCATCAGTCTAAGCGCATTCAACATGAACTCAAACGGAAGCGCATCAATGCCGACCTCCTCCAAGACCTCGGTCGCCCCTTCACCCATCTCTAACGCGCTATCAATATAGGTCATGGGGTGACGAAACTTCGATGTTCGACATATTCGACTCGCCGAAGAGATCTTGCCGTGGGCGCCGGCACCAATCCCCAGGTAATCGCCGAAGGTCCAGTAATTGAGGTTGTGTGCCGAGCGATCCGAGTGCGATCGCGCGTAAGCAGAAATCTCATAGCGATGAAGTCCATGCGATGCAAGCCGATCAACGACATGCGCCTGCATATCCGCAAGCAGGTCATCATCGGGCAGCCCCGACGGGGGGGAAACTGCAAAACGCGTATTCGGCTCGAGGGTCAACTGATAACAGGACAGATGACTCACCCCGAGTGCTATGGCCTGACGCAACTCCTGATCAAGTTGCGCCATTGTCTGATTCGGCAGACCAAACATCAGGTCAAGATTCACTCGCGGAAATAGCGTCAATGCTGTCTCCACCGCAGCGACGGCCTGCCCACGATCATGCACCCGCCCTAGCACTTTCAACTGTGCATCATCGAAAGACTGCACCCCAATCGATAAGCGATTAATCCCTGCCTGCGCGAAGCCCTGAAACCGCTCTGCTTCAAATGTGCCCGGATTTGCCTCCATGGTAATTTCTGCGCCAGGAAGAAGCCGAAGCCGCGCCCGCACCGCCGCCAATAGCCTGTCGATCTCGGCTGGTTCAAACAGACTTGGGGTGCCACCGCCAAGAAAGATGCTTGAAATTGGTCTTCCCCAGACATCCGGAAGACTTCGATCAAGATCCGCAATTAAGGCGTCAATATAACGCGCCTGTGGAAGCGAATCCGGAGCCTGATGCGAGTTGAAATCACAGTAAGGGCACTTCTGAATACACCACGGAAGGTGAATGTACAGCGACAGCTCAGGCAGCGCAGTAAAAGCAATCACAAGACCTGCGCCTGACGAAGCCGCTCAAGCAGTGCCCGTAGTGCGCGACCCCGATGACTGACACTTTGCTTTTGCGCAATCGTCATCTCCGCAGCCGTGAGCCCCATATCCATATCAAGAAAGATGGGGTCATAGCCAAAGCCGTGATCGCCCCGCGGCGCCAACACAACCCGCCCCGGCCAGATACCTCTTACAACGATCGGATCCGGGTCATCAGCCGAGCGCACAAAAGCAATCGCCGCATGAAAGGCTGCGTCATAGAAAGATTCCGGTGGCGTTTCTCCAGGGTAACGCTGCTGTGCTGTGCGCGAAAGCTCTTCTAACAGCCAAAGAAGATTGGCCTCATCGGTGGAAAGTGCTGACAACCGATCGCGGGACTTTACGGCGGCAGGCTCCATTGCGGCAATGGCATCGGGCCAATAACGTGCGGATCGAATACCGGGCTTATCCGCTAACGATGTGACCGTAATACCGGAATCATCTGCAAGGGCGGGAAGTCCTGTCTCACGGCTCGCATGCTGCGCCTTGGTCAGTGCATTTTCTTCGAAGGTTAGAAACGGCTCCTCAGCAGAGACAACGCCCAGGTCTGACTGATTCAAAAGGGTGATACTTCCTTGTGTCAGCACCGGCGCAAGCGCGTGCGAAAACTCGCGAAGCTTGCCCGCGTTGGAAGACGCCAAGACCCAACGACGACTCATTCCACTGCCACCGACAGTCGCTCGGGATCCTGAATCAACACTTGCTGGAATTCATGCAGCTGACCGATCCCCTGCGCCGCAAGCATCAGTAACTCATCCAGTTCGGAACGCGTAAAAGGGGTTCCCTCTGCTGTGCCCTGAACCTCGACAATGCCGCCGGAATCCGTCATCACCACATTCATATCCGTGTCGCAGCCAGAGTCTTCGAGATAGTCGAGATCGAGAACGGGAACGCCCTTCCAGATCCCCACCGAGATCGCGGCCACCGTCTCACGCAGTGGACTAATCGATAGCAGACCATCTCGCTGCAGTCCGGCCAGTGCATCGGCCAGCGCCACACAGGCACCCGTGATACTGGCGGTGCGTGTTCCACCGTCGGCCTGTAAGACATCGCAGTCAATGGTGATGGTGCGCTCACCCAGCTTATCCAGATCCATCACGGCACGAAGCGAGCGGCCGATCAGCCGCTGAATTTCCTGCGTGCGACCTGACTGTTTGCCCTTTGCCGCCTCGCGGTCACTGCGGGTGTGGGTCGAACGCGGGAGCATCCCGTATTCCGCGGTCACCCATCCGCTGCCCTTCCCTTTGAGAAATCCCGGCACACGCTCTTCAACAGAGGCTGTGCAGAGCACCTTGGTATCGCCAAACGCCACCAGCACAGATCCTTCTGCATGTTTGGTGTAGCGGCGCACAAGACTAACCGGTCGAAGCCGAGACGGCTCCCGACCACTGGGCCGAACCGACTGAGCTGACAACACGATCGATGATGAACTGGACTGCGTCATAGCGCCCTCCCTAGCAGGCACAAGTGTGGATGGCCCGTACAATACCGTGACTCGCACGTTTTCGCTGAAGGCAATCATGACCCACCCCAGCATGACCGGCTTTGGAACCAGTTTTCTCGACTGCCCGATGGGCCGCCTGAGCCTGGAGATTAAATCCGTCAACAGCCGGTACTTTGAATTCAATCCCCGTCTCGCTGATGACTTTCGCTGGGCCGAGACCATGGTGCGAGAAAAGATCCAACGTCGGATCAGCCGTGGCAAGGTGGAATGTCGCATCGGACTGTCACGAACCGAGGCAAGTCTCTCGGCCTTAAAGATCCATGCACCCGGTCTTGCTTCTGCACTGAGACTTGCGCATGAGATCCGTCGGGACCACCCAGAGATCGCCATGCTCTCGGTCGCTGAGATCCTGAAACTACCCGGCGTGACCCAGGAACACCAGCTGTCGCAAGATGAGCTCTCAGCCCTGATCGACACGCTGCTCGGACAGGCACTCGATCAATTCAGTCAGTCCCGACATGCGGAAGGCGCAAGACTCACTGAGACAATTCTGGATCGCATCAGTCGGTTAAAAGTCCTGGCGAAAGAGGCGCAGACGCAACTGCCGCAGGCGATTGAGGTGCAGCGGCAACGTCTCTCAGAAAAGCTGAAGGACGCAATTCACGGCGCGCTCGCAGCAAGCCCAACACAGACATCTGCAACAACGGTCACGCTGACCGCAGAGCAACAGGCCGCACTCGATGAGCGAATTCGCGTCGAGGCAGCCGCCTTTGGGCTTCGGGCCGATATCGCAGAAGAGATCGACCGGTTAAATAGCCACCTCAGCGCTGCTGAAAAAATGTTGTCAGCAAAAGAATCCGCGACAACGAGCGTAGGCAAACGTCTTGATTTCTTAACCCAAGAGATGAATCGCGAGGCCAACACGTTGGGGTCGAAGGCAGCCTCAGTCGAACTCAGCAATATCGCCATCGACATGAAGCTGCTCATCGAGCAGATTCGCGAGCAGGCCCAGAACCTGGAGTAACTAGTCGGCTGGGTTTAACTGCTTTTCGAAGATCGCTACCTGCTCTTCGAAAAGATCACGACCATAGGCGTCGTTGGTGACCAGCAAGGGAAAGTTTTCGATCTCTAGCCGCTGGACCGCTTCCGCTTTGAGATCCTCATAGGCAACCACCCTGGCCGAACGGATACAGGACTGCAGCGTCGCTGAGATGCCACCGATCGCCGAAAAACACACCGTTGTGTTCTTCTTACAGCACTCTCGTATGGCAAGGCCACGGTTGCCTTTGCCGATCGCGGCCTTAACCCCATTGTCAAATAAGACGATCGCGTAAGGGTCCATCCGATAGGCAGAGGTCGGTGCAACCACGCCAATGACCTCGCCTGGTTTGGTCGGTGCGGGGCCGCCATAGAACACGGTGTGCCCGGTCAGATCCACTGGCAGCGGTTTGCCCTGATTGATCAGTTCAACAAAACGTTTGTGTGCAGCGTCGCGTGCCATGTAGATGACACCGCTGAGATAGACCTCGTCGCCCACATGCAGCGTCTTGATCACATCGTCGGTTAAAGGAGTCTGCAGATGATGGATCGCCATGATGTGATTCCCTTCCCTTAGATCGTGGCCGTGCTACGACGGCCAGAGTGACACTGAATATTGACGGCAACCGGTAACGCAGTGATGTGGCAGGCATAGGTCTCCACCGCCACCCACAACGCGGTATTCAGGCCACCGTAGCCCTGGGGGCCAATCCCTGTTTTGTTGACCTCTTCCAGCAGCTCTTTTTCAAGCTGGGCGATGTGGGGCTCGTGATGATGATCCCCGATATCACGAAGGATGGCCTTCTTTGCGATCTCGGTCACCTTATCAAAGCTTCCACCAATACCAACGCCCAAGGTCAGTGGCGGACAGGCTGCGCCCCCTGCGGCCTTGACCGCATCAAGGACAAACTTTTTCACACCGGCTGCACCCTCACCAGGAAGCAGGAACTTCATCGTGCTCCAGTTCTCACTGCCGCCACCCTTCGGAACGACAGAGATCTTGATAGCGTCTCCGGCCACAATCTCCGTATGCACCACAGCCGGCGTGTTGTCGTTTGTGTTGACACGAATCAGCGGATCTCCGACCACCGATTTGCGCATGTAGCCGTCGGCATACCCCTTTCGAACCCCAGCCTGAACGGCCTCTTGAAATCCACCACCAACGACATGCACCTCTTGACCAATCTCGATGTAAACGATGGTGAGCCCGGTGTCGTGACAAACGGGAACCTGGTTATCGCGTGCAATGCGGTCGTTGTCGATTAGCTTTAACAGCACGGACTTCCCAAGCGGCGAAACCTCTGTCTCTGCTGCACGCTCAAAACCCTGGATAAGGTCTCGCGGAAGGACATGACAGGCCTCAATACAAAGACGGGCGACGGTATCGGTAATCTCACTGGCTTGAATCTGACGCATGGTGACTCGGATCTCACTTTCGATGAATGGGAGCAACGCGATATAGTAGCCGCATGGCGATTCTGATCCTTGTTCCATTTAAGTCGTAGAGATGATGACCGGCCCACAGCACAACGGTCGACTCCTCATGGTGGCCGCGCCGTCCGGAGCAGGAAAATCCAGTCTCGTTAGGGCTTTCCTGGAGCGGCATAACAACTGGGCACTATCGATCTCCACGACCACCCGACCACCGCGACCCGGGGAGGTCCATGGCCGGGAATACTTCTTTGCGACAAAAGCCGAATTCGTGACGCAGCGAGATCGAGGGGAATTTCTGGAGTGGGCCGAGGTCCACGGGAATTTCTACGGAACATCGAAGGCCTGGATCGAGGACCAGATTCGCCAGAGCCGCAATATCCTGCTTGAGATCGACTGGCAGGGAGCCCAACAGATCCGAAGCCTTTTTCAGGGAACGCCGTTGGCCGCCCGAAGCGTCTTTATCCTGCCGCCCTCACTCGAAGAATTGGCGGTACGCCTGAGGAACCGGGGGCAGGACAGCGAGGAAGTCATCTCTCGGCGGCTCGCAGCAGCTGAGGAAGAGATGTCCCACGCCAAAGAATTCGATTAT
>JBDLRA010000014.1:0-4102 GCA_039800285.1 Pseudomonadota bacterium | reverse complement strand
CAACCGAGGCGAACCCTGGCCGTGGTCATGCTTAATACACCGGTCATCAAGGCTCCCGAAGGCCCCAGCCTTGGCGACCGATTCGTAGTCTGGGGTGCTCGCTGGATCCATTCCACAGCGGCCTACAGAAACGGCGTCGCAAAGGCTTTCTTCCTGCCGGCCACCATCGAGCGTGGAGGTGTCGTTCAAGAGGATTTTCATCACCATCTTCGTCAAGCGGATGGCGCTGCGCTCTCACAGGCGGTTCGATCAGTGCTGATCGATAGGGAACCGCTGGCTGATCGCATGAACGGAATCAGGGCGCCCACACTCTTCGTGGCTGGTCGCCAAGATGCGATGTACCCCGTTGACGCCCTCCAGCGTGCGGCCGAGGCCCTACCCAATGGCCATTTCGAGGTTCTCGACACGGCCCATATTTCGGTCGTCGATGATCCGCTGAGTGTCACTGCACTGATTGATGATTTCCTTCAGCGTCACATTAACTTCTCGAAGGAGCGCCCGTTATGAGTTCGACAAAATCTATCCTCATCACAGGTGGTGGCGGCGGTATCGGCCTGGAGATGGCCAGGCTACTGGCCTCACGCGAGCGCAGTCTCATCCTGGTTGGACGGGATGCGATGCGACTTCAGGCAGCAGCGAACGAGCTACGGGCAGTTCATGGAGCCGAGGTTCACGTGCACTCAGTCGACCTGTCTGAACCCGGGGCTGCACAGCGACTCTTCGAACATACCCAAGAACATGGGTTCCACATTAACACCCTGATTAACAACGCAGGTTTTGGCATCGTCGATGCACACGTCGAAATCGAACCGTCGCAGATCTACCGCATGTTGCAGCTCAATGTCGTCGCAGTCGCCGAACTTTGTCGCTGCTATGGGGAACTCATGAAGCAAAGGCGTGCGGGCCGCATCCTCAATATCGCTTCAACGGCAGCTTTCCAGCCAACACCCTATTTTGCGGCCTACGGAGCATCGAAGGCATTCGTTCTGAATTTTTCCGAGGCGCTTGCGAAAGAAATGGAAGACTACGGCGTAACCGTCAGTTGCCTTGCTCCTGGGCCTACCGATACGGCTTTCTTCAATAGCGTTGACCCTCAGCGAATCGATGGGGGTCATTTTTTTCGCAAGGAGGGTCGCTCGGATCCTCGCAAGGTTGCCCAAGCAGGCGTCGAACTGATGGTTCGAGGCGGTTTGACCCGTGTCGTTGGTACGGCAAACAGACTCATGATTTTGGGGAATCGTCTTGTTCCAAGGGCGATGGTTGCGGCAATCACCAAGCGCATGCTGCGGCCTGCACCCGTGAAGTCCAGCATGACTTGATCTGACTATCCTGATCTCGCCATCAATCTAATCCACTTACAGGGATGAATCGATTCAAAAGGTATTTGCCATGAAACTATCTCATCGACTGCTTCGCAATCTGCATCTGGCCACCACGCCTGTCCTGGGCGCCTTCGTGTACGCCAGCCCCTTGCGGGAGAATGCAACGTTTGTGGTCATCGTTCAGTGGGGTGTGTTTCCAGTGGTCGCTGGTGCGGGCCTGCTCATGTGGATCCGACCGTTGCTGGCCAGACGCGCAGCCGAAACCAAGAGCTCATGAAACGCCGCGAATTCCTCACCCGCTCTCTGGGTTTTGCGACAGGTGCAGTCGGCCTCGTCGCAGCAGGTCCTGCCGGTAGGGCGATGGCATCTCCTGCCCAGGGTCACCGCATCCTGGACCTGGAGCTGTTTGACACAGACCGGCAAAGGCCCATCCCCATACGCCTTTACCTGCCCCATCAGGCCAGTCCCGAACAACCGGTGCCGCTGATCGTCTTTTCACATGGACTGGGAGGTTCGCGCATCGGCTATAGCTACCTCGCCCGCCACTGGGCCAATGCCGGCATGGCCAGCCTTCATCCACAACATGTCGGCAGTGACAACAGTGTGTGGCGAGGTAACCCCTTGGAACTGCTACAGCGCCTGCAGACAGCGGCGCACGAGTCCGAAGCCCTGGCCAGGGTGCTGGATTTGCGTTTTGCCCTGAACCATGTCCTCGCCTCAGATCAGGGTCAGCTGTTTAATGCCTCAAGCATCGCAGTTGCCGGTCACTCGTATGGCGCGAATACGGCCATGCTGGTTGCCGGCGCTCAGGTGAGCACCGGCAATCCAAACTTGCGGGACCTTCGGGACAGGCGGATCAAGGCCGCCATTCTCATTTCGGCACCGCCATTGATCGGACAGGGTCCTGCGGGCCAGGTGCTTGGCGCAGTGAGCTTGCCAACCCTGCACATCACCAGTCTCGAGGACACCATCAATCTGCCCGGCTACCGAAGTACGGTCGAAGACCGGATCGCTATCTTTGACGCCATGACCCAATCGCCCAGAACACTGGCGGTGTACAACACAGGCGGGCACAGCATCTTCACCGACCGCACCACGGGCAGCGGACCAGAGACCAGTGCCCGTGTCAAAGCCGCCACCGAGGAGCTTTGCACGATCTTCCTGCGCCGCTCGTTGTACATCGGTCACTCCCCGATCAACACAGAGATCATGACTGATCAGCCAGCAGTGGGGTCAAATCCTGCTGCGCAGACGGATGCCAATGCAGTGCAGCAAGGCCTATCTCAATGGGCCTATCGTCACAAAGGCCTCCTGGATCGGTTGACCAGCCGGGGGGCGTGATGGTTGTCACGAAGCCAACATGGCTTTAATCGGTACCCGCAGCAACCCACTGGTTTGAACCTCCCCGGGAATCGCGGAGGCTGATTGGGTTAAATGATCATGCTGCGAAGAGAGACTGACTTGCCGACAACTGGTGGAAGTGTGCCTCAGCTTCTGCCGGCGGAACTGCCAGGGGCAGAGATTCATGGCACGACATTTTACCGACAAACCGAGCCGTAATCGGCAAGCAGCTTGCGGATGATGGGCGGGATGATGGGTAACTACTGTTCTGGCGGGGCAGAAAGTACTGTCCCAATAACTTGCTCAACTCAGGTTGCAGCGTTTTTTGGTTCGCTAGAGATTCGAATTATCGGTAGAGAAATCGAAGCTAACGCCAGATTCGTGAGACGGCGTTTCTCCTCTGAAAAACGGTGCTTTCACGCGCTTTGTCGCGGCGGAGGGGATTCAAATTTCACCCCTGAGCGCGAAGCCGTAAGGGCCACCTCCAGACCGTTCACCAAACAGGTCAGGCCCTGCGACTATCAATGCGAATCACGTCGGAACATCGCGGTTGATAACAGCAATGCAGATTTCCGATTGCGACAGGGCGTTTTCCAGTCGGTCAGCCGCGCCCAACAACGCCGACAGCACCTCATCGTTCGAAGCGTTTCCTAGCGCAATCTGGATGAGTTTGGGGCGGTACCCTCGCGCCACAACCAGGGCCGGAAAGTCGTCATCTTTCGAGACCAGGACAAAATCATTTTCAGCTGCGAAATCGCACAGTTGCTCGTCCGTGGAGCGCTCAAGCCCAAGCAGACCCACTTGGCTGGAGCCCGGGAATCGCTCACTCAGGGCGGGAATAATCCGCCGGGAAAGATTTTCGTCCAGCAGTAGCTTCAAGCCACCGCCGAAATCCGAACTTCATGGGCCTCGCGCGATGCCGCATAGGCGAGACACTCTCGAATGTCGTCGATCGACAGTTCGGGGTAATCCGACAGGATCTGATCGATGGTCATTCCGCTTGCCAGCCAGCCCAAAACATCCCCTACGCTGATCCGGAGATCGCGCACGCAGGCTCTACCACCACGACGAGCAGGGTCATGGGAAATTCGCGGTAAGGACGGATTCATCCTTGAAATCCTCGCATAGAGTCCGCCACTCAACAAGTCCGGCGTCGGTATTGTCTGATGTATACCTATCCCCTTTTAATGGGGAAGAGCCGTTGATCACCCGTGTCTGATGAGTACCCATCCCCCGTTAATGTGGAAGAGCCCGGGGCTTTGAGTGCCTTCAAATCCGGGTTAGCAGGATTTGAATATATCCTCGCAGTCGCAACGCTGGGGATTCGAACTGTTGGTGACCGCACTTAAACTGGTCGTGCGCAGGCCTTTCACGCCTGCGCGGACTCAAAGCGCTTGATACGAGCAATAACGCCCGCCATAGCCTCACGAGCAACCTCG
>JBDLRA010000013.1:0-8134 GCA_039800285.1 Pseudomonadota bacterium | reverse complement strand
CCAATGTGAATCAACACCGATGCAGCCAGGTAAGGCCAAGATTCTGCTGGGGGAAGTCCCAGTGCAAGGCAAAAGGGAATCGCAATGAACGAGCAGCACAGGTGAATCAACGCCGTATCCAGCGTCTTATCGCTACTCGACTTCACCATGACGTTCCAGCTGGCGTGCAACATCGCACCGATGAGCACAGCCAGCATCACCGTCCAGGTCATGATGTGGTGGCTCTCTGGTCGTGCTGGATGTTCATTGCAATATCGAGAAAGGCGCGAATGAGTCGCGCCTCCTTGCGGTCTCGGAGGCAGACAACGTGGGCATTGGTGTAAATATCGGCATCGGATATTCGAATCATCGTGATCTCTGGGTCCGCGACATATTCCGCTTCGGACACAATACTAAGTCCAACCCCCTTGATCACGGCCTCGCGAATTGCTTCCCGGCTCCCGATCTCCATCATCAGCCTAGGAGTTACCCCATGTCGCTTGCAGGCATCTTCAAATGACTTCCTTGTTGTCGATCCTTCTTCTCGCATGATCATGGGCTCATCATGCAGCCGAGAGAGTTTGACCGACTTGTATCGGGCAAGGGGGTGTTTTTTGTTGGCGAAGATCACCACGGGATGTTGTCGATAGGGCATAGAGACCAACAACGGATCATCAAGGAAGTGCGCAAGCACTGCGACATCCGTCTCATAGTTGGTGAGACTGTCTAATACCGACTGAGAATTGCCTACTCGCATTGATACAAATATGTGGGGAAACTCGCGGTTAAATGAGGCGAGCATCTCTGTCACGTGAAACGGACTCACTGCGCCAACCCTTAGTTGTCCGGTCTTTAGCTCTCCAGAGTCTTCTAGCAGGTGAATGAGATCTTCCTCGAGGGAGAAGATCTTGCGTGTCATTCCATAAATCTGCTCCCCAATGGGAGTCAGTTGTACTTTGTGACCTTTACGATAAAACAGCTCAACCCCATACGTCTCTTCAAGAAACTTTACCTGCGTCGTGATCGTGGGTTGACTGATATGTAACAAGCGTGATGCACCGGTAAACCCACCGGCTGTTGCTACTGCGTGAAATGAACGTAACTGTGTCAAACGCATCGCTTACCCTCTGTTGCGTTGCAGAAAATTTTTTATCTATTCTTTTTTTCAATAGTAATACGCTAAAAAATGAATTTGTTGAATAGGGGAAAGAACTCCTAGAGTAGCGCTCACTGGGCAATCAAGACCTAGATGCAGTGCATAACAAATCGAGACGTTTCATCCATCTAAGGAGGTATCACTATGCAGGTAAGGAAAACGACTTGGCGCATCGTCAGTAGTGTTGCGCTCGTTTTATCTGTGCTGAGCGCACCGTTTGCGATGGCTCAGAAAAAGGAAATTACTGTTGGTCTTATTCCGTCAGAGGACTCGCGCGCGATGATTGCGCAGAGTAAAGCGATGATGGATAAGCTCTCGCAGGCACTCGGAATGCCAGTAAAGCCATTTGTCGCGGCGGATTACAACGGTGTGATCGAAGCCCTTCGTTCAAAGCGGCTTGATGTGGCCTATCTTGGACCGTTCTCTTATGTCCTTGGCGCTACTGTTGCTCCGATTGAGGCATTCGCTGTCGCTGAGACGAAAAAGGCGGGTCGGACGTCTTACCAGAGTTACATCATTGCCCACAAAGATAGCGGTATCAAAACGGTTGCGGATCTTAAAGGCAAGAACTTTGCGTTTGTTGACCCAAGCTCGACGTCTGGTCACCTTTTCCCCAAGGCGGGTCTCATCAAGGCTGGATTTAATCCCGACAAAGATTTTGGTCGAGTGATTTTCTCCGGATCTCATGATTCAAGTTCGATTGCCGTTCAGAACAAGAAGGTCGATGCTGCTGCTGTTGCGGACCGGATTCTCGAGGCTGCCTTTAACAAAGGCATTGCCAAACGTGAAGACATTGTGATCGTTTGGAAGTCGGATCCGATCCCTGAGTCGCCAACAGTGTGGCGTAAAGATCTGCCAGAAGATCTGAAGAAGAAGATTCAGGCGGCCTTTATGGAAGTGAAGGATATTCCCTGGTCTGACCAAGGCACGCTGAACGGATTTCATCCGACCAACGATGCTGCCTATAACGTGATTCGTGATACGGCAAAGGCCTTGAATCTTGACCTGAAGAAAATGAAATGATCGAAATTAACGGTTTAACGAAGCGCTACGGCAACTTTGAAGCCCTTCACGACATAAACCTCCGAGTGGCGCCGGGGGAATTCTTGGTCGTGCTGGGCCCCTCTGGGGCTGGCAAGTCAACGCTACTACGTTGTATCAATCGCTTAGCTGAACCTACAGCGGGAACGATTAAGGTCTGTGGAGAGGTTGCGTCCTCAAACGCCAAAGAGCTACGTCAACTCCGCTGTAAGGTGGCGATGATTTTCCAGCATTACAACGTCGTGCCGCGTTTAACCGTTATTAAGAACGTCATCACGGGGCGGCTTGGGTCGCTGCCGTCGGTGGCGTCCTGGTTTCACATCTTCCCGAAAAAAGACATTCAGATCGCTCACGAGTGCCTGAAACGGGTCGAGCTTCTCGAAAAAGCAAACCTGAGAACCGATACGCTGTCGGGCGGCCAGAAGCAGCGGGTGGGTATTGCCCGAGCTCTGGCGCAGCAGCCCAAGGTAATCCTAGCCGATGAACCTGTGGCAAGCCTTGACCCGAAAACCTCCCGCACCGTTCTCACCTACCTTAAGCAAGCAAGCCAAGATCTTGGTATCACGGTGATTTGTAACTTGCACCAGGTTGACTACGCGAGAGAGTTTGGTGAACGGATTGTCGGTGTCTCGGCAGGTCGGATTGTTTTTGACGGGCCGCCGGATCAACTGACCGACGAGATTCTTCAAAAAATATATCCCAGTGGCGCGGAAGAGGAGGAGGTCTCTAATGACTCGTCAGTGACGATGCATCACGGGCTCCCGGTTAGACCCACTGCACTAGCTGAGGAGGCCTGAGATGCGATCAGCTGAGTATCAACTGTTGATGAATCCGCCCTCTGGAACCTTGGGCTGGTGGAAACATTTTTTTACTGTTCTGGTGGTTGTCACCGTCCTCTGGTGGGCTGCAGAGGGAAGTCAGGTAAGTGTTAATGAGTTAATCAAGGGCGGACCCTGGATCGTTGATTTTCTGACCCGGATGCTCCCGCCAAACTGGGCGTTCACCGAAAACCTGGTCACCCCCGCACTGGAAACGATTCAGATTGCAATCTGGGGAACGTTACTGTCGATCCTGATGGCAATCCCGTTGTGTTTTTTTGCAGCCAGAAACATCACCCCGAACCTGGTGGTATTTCATGGGATGCGACAAGTGCTGAATATCACTCGGGGCATTAACGAAATCATTCTCGCTTTGATCTTCGTTGCAGCGGTTGGCCTTGGACCTTTTGCAGGTGTTATTGCATTGGCGATTCATGGCGCTGGCATGCTAGGTAAATTCTTTGCTGAGTCGATCGAAGAGATTGATCAGGGCCCCATCGAGGCACTTCGTTCAACAGGGGCGGGACCGATTCAAGTCATCATTTATGGCGTTATGCCGCAGGTCGTGACTGCCTGGATCGCGGTCTGTCTCTATCGATTTGAGACCAATCTACGTCAGGCAACCGTCTTAGGAATGGTCGGTGCGGGCGGTATTGGATTTGAGCTGGTCGGCAGTATGAAGCTCTTCCAGTACAAAGATACGGCCATGTGCATTGTCGTGATCATCGCCATGGTCATGGCTGCCGACTATGCCTCTAACCGCATGCGGGCGTGGATTCAACAGGGCGCTCGCCACTAACTGATCAGGAGAGGGTATCGTGAGTTTTCAGTACTACAACCCGGTAGCGTCGACCCTTGGCTGTGGCGTCATCGACCAGCTTCCAGAGATACTGGGTGGCCGTCGGGCGTTCGTGATTACCTTTCCTGAAGCAAAAGCCTTGGGGCTGCTTGACCGGGTGACATCTGTACTTGGTGATCAGTTGATTGGGATTGATGATCAGGTGCAGCCTAACCCGGATGTCGCGGAGCTTGCCGCTAGCTATTCACAATTCTGGACGCGACATAGTGCCTGTGACGTCATTATTGCGCTGGGTGGTGGGAGTGCGATTGATACCGCGAAGGCATTTATGGTGGGGACCCAGACGGATCGGTTCGATGACCTTCTGACCTTGCTGTCGACTGGAAAACCGTTTGTTCCGCACAAGACAAAACGGCTCATCGCGGTTCCCACGACGGCAGGAACAGGTAGCGAAGTCACGCCATGGGCGACGATATGGGATCGTGTTAGGGGAAAAAAGTATTCCCTGCATCTCAATGAGACCTGGCCCGAAGCGGCCGTGATCGACGCAGAACTGATGTTGACGCTTCCCGCTTCGGTAACGGTTCAAAGCGGTCTGGACGCGCTATCGCATGCTCTAGAGTCTATTTGGAACCGAAACGCGAATCCACTTTCAAGGGCCTTTGCAGTATCTGCTGCGCGGGAGGTCATCGAGACATTGCCTGCGCTGCTCAAGAATATGCAGAGCAAAGACCTGCGGCTTGCAATGGCAAGCGCTGCGCTCAAGGCGGGGATGGCGTTTTCCAACACGAAGACTGCGCTCGCGCACTCTATTTCTTACGAAATGACCTTGAAGCATGGGCTACCGCATGGCATTGCCTGTTCGTTTACCTTGCCGATGGTGATGACACGGGCGATTGGCATTGACGCTGACTGTGATTGCGCGCTGGCGGACATCTTCGGGGGTGACCTTGCGAAGGCACCGCAGAAGCTGGAGCAGTTCCTTCAGTCGGTCGGGGTTCAGACCGCTTTCTCGGACTACGGCGTCTCCGATGAAGAGTCTAATCAAATGGTGATTAATGCCCTAGATGGCGTGAGAGGCCGAAATTTTATCGGTGCGGCAGCGTAATTTGGCTTTTTTGGAATGAAAGTGAGTGCTATGAAATCGATCGAAGTAAACGGACGTGCTTATAACTGGGTAAAGCAACCCACGGTGATCGTCTGTGTGGACGGATGCGAATATGACTACCTGACGGAGGCTGTGAAGGCTGGGGTTGCTCCTTTTATCGGCAGCCTGCTTCAGACAGGCAAAGCTTTTAAGGGGGACTGTGTCGTTCCGACCTTCACCAACCCCAATAACTTATCGATCGTCACCGGTGCGCCACCAAAGGTCCATGGCATCTGCGGTAATTTCTTCTACGATCGAGATGCTGATGCGGAAGTCATGATGAATGACGCAAAGTACCTCCGTGCCGAGACGATTCTCGCTCGGTTCTCACAGGCGGGCGCAAAGGTGGCGGTGGTCACTGCAAAAGACAAGCTTCGGAAGCTTTTGGGCCATGGTGTGGTCAACGGCATTTGTTTTTCTTCTGAGAAAGCCGATCAGTGCACGATGGCAGAGAACGGCATTGATAACGTTCTGGATTTTGTTGGGCTTCCCTTACCGTCGGTCTATAGCGCTGATCTTTCCGAGTTTGTCTTTGCCGCAGGCGTGAAGCTCATGAAATCGGTCCGTCCTGATCTGATGTACCTCTCAACGACGGACTACATCCAGCACAAGTATCCGCCCGGAACGGATGGGGCCAATCGCTTCTACGCCATGATGGATCGCTATCTGAGTGAGCTCGATCAGCTAGGTGCCGTGATCGGGGTGACTGCTGATCATGGGATGAACGCCAAGACGAAGGCGGATGGCTCGCCGAATGTGATCTACCTTCAGGATCATCTGGATGCCTGGCTCGGCGCCTCGAAGGCACGGGTGATTCTTCCCATTACCGATCCCTATGTGGTTCACCATGGCGCGTTGGGATCCTTTGCTACTGTCTACATTGACCAGTCGGTTATGGCCGACGTTGTTCAGAAGCTCAAGGCAATGCCTGGAATCGAGCAGGTCTTAACCAACAAAGAGGCCTCGGACCAGTTTGAGCTGCCGCAGGATCGAATTGGGGATCTGGTGATTGTTTCTCAAAAGAGCGTTGTCTTAGGGACCAGTGCATCCAAGCATGACCTGTCGGGACTCGATGCACCGCTACGCTCCCATGGCGGCGTCTCAGAGCAGACGGTTCCGCTCTTATTTAACCGGACGATTAGTTCGACCCCAAGCCGTCGGCTAAGAAATTTCGATGTGATGGAACTCGTCTTAAACCAGACCCACTAAAAGAGCAGCTACCGTGATACAAGAATCAATGCGTATTGAAGGGAAGCGTGTGCCTGCGGCCCGCGCGATTGAGGTGACCAATCCGTATACCGGAAAGGTTATCGGGACCGTTCCGAAGGCATCGGTCGAGGATGTTCAGCGCGCTTTTGCTTTTGCGAAAACCTACCGTTGTAAGTTGTCTCGGTTTGAGCGGGCAAACATCCTAAAGACGGCAGCCACAATCTTGCGGGATCGTCTAGAGGAAGCTTCTGATCTGATCACCCTGGAGTCTGGCCTGTGCAAGAAGGATTCGTTGTACGAAATTGGTCGGGTTTCTGATGTGCTGAACTTCTCGGCGACTGAAGTCTTAAAAGATGATGGGCAGTCGTTCTGGTGCGACCTGACGCCACATGGAAAAAAGCGCCGTGTCTTTACCCAGCGGGATCCGCTGCTGGGGGTAATTAGTGCAATTACGCCCTTTAACCATCCGATGAACCAGGTCGCTCATAAGGTCGCGCCGTCGATTGCAACAGGGAATCGCATGGTGCTCAAGCCATCTGAGAAGACACCATTTTCGGCATATCTATTCGCTGATATTCTTTATGAGGCGGGGCTTCCACCAGAGATGCTTCAGGTGGTGAATGGCGATCCGCGCGAGATTGCCGATACGCTGATCACTCACCCTGATGTAGACTTGGTGACCTTTACCGGTGGCGTTGAGGTGGGCAAGTACATCGCCTCTAAAGCGGGCTACAAGCGCATGGTGCTTGAGCTGGGTGGCAACGATCCATTGATCGTCATGGAAGATGCGGATCTGGATGAGGCAACGACGCTTGCCGTCCAGGGGTCGTACAAAAATTCTGGCCAGCGATGCACGGCGGTGAAGCGCATGTTGGTCCAGGAATCCGTGGAGTCCAAGTTTATTGAACTTCTCGTGGAGAAGACGCAGGCATGGCGTTATGGTGACCCGAGCGATCGATCTGTTGAGATGGGAACGGTCATTGATGAAGAGGCCGCCCGTTTGTTTGAGGCAAGAGTTAACGAGGCAGTGGCGCAAGGAGCAAAGCTTTTGGTGGGCAACAAACGCGAAGGTGCGCTCTACTCTCCAACGGTTCTTGCGGATGTGCGCCCTGATATGGCGGTTGTAAAGCATGAGACGTTTGGGCCTGTCTCCCCTGTGATTCGATTTAAAACCGTTGACGATGCAATTCATCTGGTCAATAGCACGGTTTACGGACTATCGTCGGCGGTCTGCACTAACCGTATGGACTACATTTCGCGGTTTGTCTCTGAGCTTCAGGTCGGCACAGTCAACATTCGTGAGGTTCCTGGCTATCGTCTTGAGTTGACTCCCTTTGGAGGAATTAAGGACTCTGGACTTGGCTATAAAGAAGGGGTGCAGGAAGCCATTAAGAGCTTTACCAACATCAAGACGTTTAGTTTGCCCTGGGTGTAATACACGATTAGTCAGTTGCTGTTTGCATGGGCCCTCCGCGTTGCGTGAGGGCCTTTTTGTTTTTGATGCCCTGCACAAAATTACAACGTAGTACTGTCTAGCGTTGTGAGACGTAGAATGTACATACAGCCAACACTTGGAGTGCTGCTATGCCCGGGCTTTTACCGAACATTGATCCTGATGGTCTGCTTGAATTTTCGGTGGTCTACACCGATCGTGCACTCAATCACATGTCAAAGCGCTTTCAGGGCGTTATGTGTGAGATCTCCAGCATGCTCAAAGAAGTCTATAGCGCTCATTCCAGCATTCTCGTGCCGGGGAGTGGCACTTTCGGAATGGAAGCCGTGGCGCGGCAGTTTGTCAGCGGCAAAAAGGCTTTAGTGATCCGTAACGGATGGTTCAGCTTTCGTTGGACTCAGATTTTTGAAATGGGTGCAATTCCTTCCGAGACAGTGGTCCTAAAGGCACGGCCGACACAGACTGGGTCACAGGCACCGTGGGCGCCTTGTCCAATTGAAGAGGTCGAGGCTGCAATCAAAAAAGAAAAGCC
>JBDLRA010000012.1:0-19995 GCA_039800285.1 Pseudomonadota bacterium | reverse complement strand
CAGAGTTTCGTCGCCTTTTGCTGCTGACTTATGCCGACGCTGTGCGCCAGGTTTCCGATACTGCGATTCAGATGCGGCCCTCTCGGTCGCGCCCGGAAGACGATGAGGTCATCGTTCGCACGGCACTCGTTCGCCCTGGAAAAGAGCCAATTCAGCTGGACTATCGGCTTGAAAAGATTCCTGGCGGCTGGCGAATTTTTGATATCAACGTGCTCGGTCTGTGGCTAGTAGAAAACTACCGCACTCAGTTTGCCCAGGTGATTGGAGCAAACGGCATTGACGGGTTGATTCAGTCGATGAAAGAAAAGAATGCAAGCCTTGCGTCTGCAGCGCAGGCAAAGCGGACAACACGGTGATCGCAACGGCTGACTGCATTCATGACCACAGATACACCTCTCCTTCTCAAGCTCTCAGAGACAGTCTCTCTCGCCAATGCTGCAGCAGAACGGGACCGTCTGCTGGCTGCGTTCGATCAAGGCGTTGCGGCAGGAGCTGTTGCCTGTGTCGCAGACCTATCGGATGTCACGGAAGTGGACACCTCAGTTCTGGCGGTTCTTCTCGCACTGGATCGTCGTACACGCGAGAAAACAAACGCGCCTCTGCGCGTTCGCTCTGCACCGGATGCGGTTCGATCGCTTGCCTCTTTAAGCTCACTGGATCCGGTATTGCAGTGGGAAGAACCTGTCTCCTAAAGGCTTTATGACGACTCCTTTTGCTGTTGAGATCGACCGAATTTCAAAAACGTATCAGGGTGCCCGGGGTGCAGTGAATGCCCTCTCCGATGTCTCTTTCACCATTCCCAAGGGCCAGTTCATTGGTCTGCTGGGCCCGAATGGCGCCGGCAAGACCACGCTGATTCAGATCCTGGCAGGGCTCGTCCGCCCATCCAGCGGTCACGCCGCGATTCTGGGTCACGATGTCATCACGGACGCTGCCGAGGCCCGGCGATGTCTAGGGGTGGTTCCCCAAGAGCTTGTGTTTGACCCGTTTTTTACCGTGCGTGAAACCCTTCGCATTCAGTCCGGTTACTTTGGGATCAAAGCCAATGACGACTGGATCGATGAGCTCTTGCATCACCTGGGGCTGTCGGATAAAGCCGACGCGAATATGCGTGCACTGTCCGGGGGAATGAAGCGACGGGTGTTGGTGGCCCAGGCCTTGGTCCATCGCCCCCCGGTGATCGTCTTGGATGAACCGACGGCTGGGGTAGACGTTGAGCTTCGCCAGAGTCTCTGGGTGTTTATCCGCAGGCTCAACCAAGAGGGCCACACCGTTGTCCTGACAACCCACTATCTTGAAGAAGCCGAGTCGCTCTGTGAGCGCATCGTTCTCCTGAAATCTGGCCGAATTCTGGCCGACGAAAACACCAAGGACTTGTTGTCTCGATCGGAAGAGAGTCTTGAGACGGTTTTTCTTCGGCTTTTGCGCCAGCCGAGCGAGCCGGCACCGATACAATAGGTCCCATCATGGTGACACCAGAAGACATTCAGGGCTATATCGCCCAGGGGCTCGCCTGCGACCATCTCGAGGTCCAGGGAGACGGCCATCACTTTGAGGCAGTGATCGTCAGCCCTGCATTCGAGGGCAAGCGGTTAATTGCCCGCCATCAGATGGTCTACGCGGCGCTCGGCGACCGTATGAAGGCCGAGATTCACGCACTCTCGATGAAGACATTAACGCCCACGGAATGGGCGGCGCGCTAGACCATGGACCGATTCAAGATTACCGGTGGACTGCCGCTTCAGGGTGAAGTCCAGGTCTCTGGCGCAAAGAATGCCGCACTGCCCATTCTCTGTGCCTCGCTGCTCACCAAAGAGCCCTTGCGTCTGACCAATGTGCCGCAGCTGCGCGATGTCAGCACGATGAAAAAATTGCTGGCGCAGATGGGGACCGAGATCACCCTCACGCAGCAAGGCGATGGCCAGGAGTCACTATCGCTCGTCTCTGATGCGATGACCCATCTGCAGGCTCCCTACGAGCTCGTCAAAACCATGCGCGCCTCGGTCTTGGTGCTCGGCCCGATGCTGGCGCGATTCGGAGAAGCGTTGGTGAGCCTTCCCGGCGGCTGCGCAATTGGCCAACGCCCCGTAGATCAGCACATCAAAGGGCTGACCGCGATGGGCGCAGAGATTCAGATCGAGCATGGCTATATCAAGGCGCAGGCGAAGAAGCTGCGCGGTGCGCGGATCGTCACGGATATGGTCACGGTGACGGGAACAGAAAACCTGATGATGGCGGCAGTGCTCGCCGAGGGCACGACCGTGATCGACAACGCGGCACGTGAGCCCGAGGTCGTGGATCTCGCGAACTGCTTGATGGCCATGGGCGCCCATATCGAAGGGGCAGGAAGTGATCGCATTGTGATTCACGGCGTTGAGCAGCTGCATGGCGCAGACCATGCGGTGATGGCGGATCGCATTGAGGCGGGCACATTTCTCTGCGCGGTCGCTGCGACCAAGGGCGATGTCATGGTGCTTGGTGCGCGCGGTGACATGATGGGCGCAACGCTTGAGAAGCTGCGTGAAGCGGGCGTCACCCTCACCGAAACGGATCAAGGGATTCGCGTGTCTGCACAGTCCCGCCCCAAGGCGTTTAACTTTCGTACCGCGCCATTTCCAGGGCTGGCGACCGATATGCAGGCCCAGCTGATGGCGGTAGTCGCCATCGCAAATGGCACCAGCATCATCACTGAAACGATTTTCGAGAATCGTTTCATGCACGTGCAAGAACTTCGTCGCCTGGGTGCTGACATCGAAGTGGATGGACACACAGCCATCGTAAAGGGCGTTGCTGGACTCTCGGGTGCGCGCGTGATGGCCACCGATCTTCGCGCCTCTGCGGGACTTGTGATCGCAGGCTTGGTGGCAGATGGCGAGACAGAAATCGACCGTATCTATCACTTAGATCGCGGCTATGACCGTATGGAAGAGAAACTCCGTCGGCTTGGCGCGCGGGTGACCCGCATCGTGGGGTCAGAGGCATGATGACTTTTGCCCTATCGAAGGGCCGCATCTATGAAGAGGCGCTGCCGCTGCTGGCGGCAGCGGGAATTACCCCGTCGGAATCGCCCGAGTCATCGCGCAAGCTGATTCTGTCGACCAACCGACCGGATCTGCGTCTGTTGATTGTTCGCGCCAGTGACGTTCCCACCTATGTGCAGTATGGTGCAGCTGATCTTGGTATCGCTGGATCTGATGTGCTGAGCGAACAAGGATCTGAAGGACTGATTCAGCCGGTTGACCTGGGAATCGGCCGTTGCCGAATGAGTGTCGCGGTTCCCAATGGCCTGGACTACCAATCGCTCGTCTATCGCGGCGCGCGAATCCGTGTGGCATCCAAGTACGTACGAACCGCACGCGCCCATTTTGCAGAAAAAGGGGTGCATGTCGATCTGATTAAGCTCTACGGGTCGATGGAGCTTGCGCCTTTGGTGGGACTCGCCGATGTCATTGTCGATCTTGTCTCAACGGGCGGCACCCTAAAAGCGAACGGATTGAAAGAAGTAGAGACCATTGCCCAGGTCTCTGCGCGACTGATCGTGAACCAGGCAGCGTTTAAGACACGGCCTGAGTCACTCTCGCCCTTAATCGACACTTTTGCCGCAGCAGCCAGTCAATTTTCATCATGATGCAACCTGTAAAGATTCATCGCCTCTCATCGAGTCAGCCAGACTTTCAGCAACGACTGGATCAGCTGCTTCGGTTTGATGCCGCGCAGGATGAGGCGATTAGCAAGACGGTCAAGGACATCGTTGCGGACATTCGTGCCCGCGGAGACCAGGCCCTGCTGGAGATGACAGCACGATTTGATGGCGTGAACGTGACCTCGGTCGCGGAACTCGAGATCTCGAAGGCAGAGATGCAAAAGGCTTTGGACCAGCTCACGCCAGAGGCGCGCCATGCACTGACGGCGGCTGCCGATCGGATTCGTCGTTTTCATGAACTTCAGAAGCAGTCGTCGTGGACGCACACGGATGAAGCGGGCAATAAGCTTGGCCAGCGCGTGACGCCATTAGATCGTGCTGGGCTTTATGTTCCGGGGGGAAAGGCGGCCTATCCTTCATCGGTGTTGATGAATGCAATTCCGGCAAAAGTAGCGGGCGTTGCCGAGGTCATCATGGTCGTGCCAACGCCGCAGGGCGCGCGCAACCAGCTGGTGCTTGCAGCAGCCTGTCTGGCCGGCGTGGATCGGGTGTTTACGATTGGCGGCGCTCAGGCTGTGGCTGCGCTGGCCTACGGCACACAGACCGTTCCTGCGGTCGACAAAATCGTTGGCCCTGGGAATGCCTATGTTGCCGAAGCCAAACGCCAGGTCTTTGGGCAGGTGGGCATCGACATGATTGCCGGCCCCTCCGAGATTCTCGTGCTCTGTGACGGCAAGACGCCGGCCGACTGGGTGGCGATGGATCTGTTCTCACAGGCAGAACATGACGAGCTCGCCCAGGCGATTCTGCTGACGCCGGATGCGGCCTATATCGACGCCGTTGCCGAGGCGATTGATCGATTGATTCAGGACATGCCGCGTGCAAAAGTTATTCGCGCATCGCTAGAAGGTCGCGGCGCACTGATTCAAGTTCGTAGCCTTGATGAGGCCTGCGAGATTGCCTCGCGTATCGCTGCAGAACATCTCGAGGTCTCGACCGACAACCCTGAGCACTGGGCCTCCAAGATTCGTCACGCCGGCGCCATCTTCATGGGCCGTTATGCCTCGGAATCGCTGGGCGATTACTGTGCGGGCCCTAACCATGTGTTGCCCACGATGCGCACCGCACGATTTTCATCGCCACTCGGTGTCTATGATTTTCAGAAGCGCACCAGCATGATTGAGATCAGCGAATCGGGTGCGCAAGATCTTGGTCGTATTGCCTCGGTACTGGCGCATGGAGAAGCATTGACAGCGCACGCACGCGCAGCGGAACTGCGTCTTACCTCGTCGCGGAAGTCGTAATCGCAGTGAAGGCCGCCAGCAAGGTGGCGACCTGAGCATCGGATCCTACGGTGATTCGCAGGTACTGGTCGATGCGCGGTTTTGCGAAATGGCGCACAAGAATCTTTTTCTCTCGAAGCATTGCGGCGAGATCAGCGCCGGCAAAAGATGGGTGTCGGGCAAAGACAAAGTTTGCCTGTGAGGGCACTACCGCAAATCCGAGCTGCGTAAGGCCATCGGTGAGCGTCTTGCGACTTGCCATGACTTTTTTCCGATTGTTCTCAAACCAGTCACGGTCATCCATCGCTGCAACCGCACCAGCCGCAGCCAATCGATCGATGGGATAGGAGTTAAAACTGTCTTTGATCCGTTGCAGGGCGGCTAAAAGGGTTGGCTGACCAATTGCAAATCCCACACGAAGTCCTGCTAGCGCACGTGATTTTGATAGGGACTGGGTCACTAAAAGATTCGGGTAGACAACGGTGAGTGGTACGCAGGATTCGGCGCCAAAATCAACATAGGCCTCATCGACCACCACCAGCCGATCAGGGCGTGCTCTGACAAAGGCCTCAATGGCGTCGCGCGGCAGACCCAGACCGGTGGGCGCATTCGGGTTCGGAAAGATCACGGCCTTGGCGGATGGGGGGACTTTCTCCAGATCAATCGAGAGGTCCGCTTCCAGTGGCAGGTGTGTAAACGGAATGTCAAAAAGTCCGCAGTAAGTGGGATAGAAGCTATAGGTGATGTCTGGAAACACCAGCGGGCTATCTTGGTGCAGAAGCCCTTGGAAGACGAAGGCCAGCACCTCATCGGAGCCATTGCCGACAAAGACATGATCAGCAGGGACGTCCCAGAAACGGCCTACCGCTTCTTTGACCTGGGTTGAGTCAGGGTCCGGATAAAGCCGCAGACTCGCCGCAGGAACCCCACCGATGGCTCTCACGGCTTTTTCCGATGGCGGATAGGGGTTCTCGTTGGTGTTGAGTTTCACCAACCCTTCAATCTTTGGCTGTTCGCCCGGGGTGTAGGGGCTTAGCCGATGAACCAATGGACTCCAGAATGACGACATGACACGAATGTATCATTGGGACAAAGGAGCCGCCATGAGAACCGCCGAAGTCAGCCGTGAGACTGCCGAGACCCAGATCCGGGTGTCGCTTAACTTAGATGGCACAGGAGACCGTCAACTGGACTCGGGTCTCCCGTTTCTGGACCACATGCTGGATCAGATTGCCCGTCATGGCCTGATCGATCTGAACATCAAGGCGAAAGGCGATCTTGAGATCGACGCCCACCATACCGTAGAAGATCTTGGGATCACGCTTGGCCAGGCGTTTGCGAAGGCGATTGGCGATAAGCGCGGTGTTCGTCGTTATGGTCATGCCTATGTGCCGCTCGATGAGGCGTTATCGCGCGTGGTCGTTGATCTCTCAGGTCGACCCGGTCTTGAATTTGGCGTGACTTGGAAGCGCAGCATGGTTGGTCAATTTGATCTCGATCTGATCCATGAGTTCTTCCAAGGCTTTGTGAATCACGCCCAGGTGACGCTTCATATCGACAACCTCAAAGGTGAGAACGCACACCATCAGTGCGAGACGATTTTCAAGGCGTTTGCGCGCGCACTCCGGATGGCTGTCGAGGTGGATCCCCGACTCTCCGCGGATGTGATTCCTTCGACGAAGGGCGCACTCTAGTCACGTGATTGCGATTGTCGATTACGGCTCGGGCAACCTGAGAAGCGTCTATCGTGCCCTTCACGCGGTCGCGCCCGATCAGATGGTCAGCATCGTCTCTGACCCGGATCGGATCGATGCAGCAGATCGTGTGGTCTTCCCGGGGCAAGGGGCGATGCCCGATTGCATGGAGAGTCTTGCGCGCTCTGGCCTAAGAGAGGCCGTGCTTCGGGCCTGTGCCAATAAGCCTTTCCTGGGCATCTGTGTGGGTGAACAAATGCTCTTTGAGCGCAGCGAAGAAGGCGATACGCCGGGACTCGGTGTATTTGCTGGCGAGGTTGTGAAGTTTTCTGCTGCCCGCGGGGCCATCGACGCAGACAACCATCCGTTGAAAGTCCCCCATATGGGCTGGAACCAGGTCAGATGGACACGGTCTCATCCCGTCCTAGCGGGGCTAGGGTCTGCGGAGTGGTTTTATTTCGTCCATAGCTTTCACGCGGAGCCGAGAGAATCCGCCCAGATTCTAGGGGTGAGCGACTATGGGATTAACTTTACCTGTGCGGTGGCGAGCGATAACATCGTTGCAACCCAGTTTCATCCTGAGAAGAGCGCTCAGGCAGGGCTCAGAATTTTGTCGAATTTTGTGTCGTGGAACCCGTAACTCGTTACAACTGAACTCTCATGCTGCTGATTCCTGCAATTGATCTCAAAGATGGCCAATGTGTCCGCCTGAAACAAGGGGATATGAAAGACGCCACGATTTTTTCGGACAACCCAGCTGACATGGCACGGCAGTGGCGCGAGCAGGGCGCGCGTCGGCTACACGTTGTCGATCTCAATGGGGCAGTGGCAGGCAGACCGAAAAATGAATCCGCCATCCGCGCCATCATGAAGGCAGCAGGCGAACTCATGCCGGTACAGATCGGCGGCGGTATTCGTGATCTGGATACGATTGAGCGATTCTTGGATGACGGGGCAAGCTATGTCGTGATCGGAACGGCTGCGGTCAAAAACCCAGGACTCTTGCAAGATGCCTGTGTGGCCTTTCCAGGGCATATCATCGTCTCGATTGATGCGAAAGATGGCAAGGTCGCGACCGATGGCTGGAGCAAGCTCTCGGGGCACGAGGTGATTGACCTTGCAAAGAAATTTGAAGACTACGGTGTTGAGTCGATTCTCTACACCGATATCGGTCGAGACGGCATGCTGACGGGCGTCAACATTGAGGCGACCGTTGCGCTCGCCCAGGCGGTGTCAGTGCCCGTCATCGCGAGCGGTGGTATTGCCAGCATGAAAGACATTGATGCGCTCTGTAAGGTCGAACCAGAGGGCGTGACCGCCGCAGTCCTTGGTCGTTCGCTCTATGAAGGGCACATTGATTTTCAGAAGGCGCAAAAGCGCGCTGACGAACTCGCCAAGAAACAGGCTGCCTCCTAAGGCCTGCCCAGATGCTGGCCAAGCGCATTATTCCTTGTCTTGATGTCAACGCTGGCCGTGTCGTCAAGGGTGTGAACTTTGTCGATCTGCGCGACGCAGGCGATCCTGTATCCGTCGCTCGAGAATATGATCGCCAGGGCGCGGATGAGGTCACATTCCTTGATATCACGGCGTCGAGTGATGACCGTGGTCTGATACTTCCGATTATCGAAGCCGTCGCGGATCAGGTCTTCATTCCCTTAACCGTGGGTGGCGGTGTCCGCAGCGTGGAGGATGTCCGGCGACTACTGAATGCAGGCGCAGACAAGATCAGCATCAATACTGCAGCGATTCATCAGCCGGCGCTTGTGCGCGACTGCGCTGACAAATTTGGTTCGCAGTGCATTGTCGTGGCGATTGATGCGAAACGCGTTGATGACCATTGGGAAGTCTTTACCCACGGCGGTCGAAAGGCAGCAGGCTTAGATGCGATCGAGTGGGCCAAGCGCGTTGCAGCCCTTGGCGCTGGCGAGATTCTTCTGACCAGTATGGATCGTGATGGCACCGGCAAGGGGTTTGATCTGGCGCTGACCCGCGCTGTCTCAACAGCGGTGAATATCCCTGTGATTGCAAGTGGTGGTGTTGGGTCCCTACAAGACCTTGTGGATGGTGTGACCGAGGGTGCCGCAGATGCTGTCCTTGCCGCATCGATTTTTCATTTCGGGCAGCACACCATCAGTGAGGCAAAACAGACCATGGCGGCCCAAGGGGTTTGCGTGCGCGGGGTTGGGGCGGCATGACCACAACAACAGAACTGCAATGGCTGGATCAGGTGCGCTGGGACGATCGCGGACTCGTCTGTGCGATTGCCCAGGATGCGCAGACGAATCGTGTCTTGATGGTGGCCTGGATGAACCGCGAGGCCTTAGTGCAGACGGTTCAGACGCAGCAGGCGGTCTATTTTTCTCGATCCAGACACCGTCTCTGGCACAAGGGAGAAGAATCTGGCCACACCCAGCAGGTCCGAGAGATTCGCCTGGACTGTGATGGCGATGTCATCCTCTTGAAGGTCGATCAGCACGGGGGAATTGCCTGTCACACGGGACGAGAATCCTGTCTGTATCAGCGCCTAGAGCAGGATCAGAACGGGTGCAAGTGGGTGTCGGTGGATCCGGTCTTAAAAGATCCTGCCTTGGTCTATGCGGGGTACGATTCGACTTCTCAAAAGTCGTAGGGTCTTGCTATGTCATCCGAACTTCACGATCCCAAACAACATGCGCCAGATGGGCTGCTGCTGGACCCCGCCCAGGTGCTGAGTCGGCTCGCCGACGTGATTGCCAGCCGTAAAGGCCTTGATCCTTCGTCGTCCTACGTCGCCCGTCTTCTCGCGGGTGCCCCAGACGCCGCCCTCAAAAAAGTAGGGGAAGAGGCCGCTGAGGTCATCATGGCGGCGAAAGATGGTGTGGCCGAAAAAACGGTGTCAGAGATGGCAGACCTTTGGTTTCACTGCCTTGTGGCCTTGGTTCAGGCAGGAATTCGCCCGGAACAGGTCCTGGCGGAACTTGCGCGTCGTGAGGGAATCTCAGGGTTAGATGAAAAAGCCGCGCGACGTGCGCAGCAAAAAGGGGCGTAAAAGTGACGCACGATCCAACGTGTATTTTCTGCAAGATTGCAGAGGGACAGATTCCAGCAAAAAAGGTCTTCGAGGATGAGGATCTGATTGTCTTTCATGACATTTCGCCAAAGGCACCGATGCACCTGCTGATGGTCCCGAAGCAGCACCTTGTGTCGCTGCAGCAGGCCGATGCATCACACCAGGCACTCCTGGGGAAAATGCTAGTGCTTGCCCCTCAATTGGCTGCGGAAAATGGCTCTCCCGACGGTTTTCGGACCATTATTAACACCGGTCGGGTGGGTGGACAGGAGGTGTATCATCTTCACGTTCATTTGCTTGGTGGCCCCTCGCCCGTGGGCAGGATGCTTTAACTACTTTTTTCGGAGACCGTGATGGGTTCCTTCAGTGTCTGGCATTGGCTGATTGTTCTACTGATTATTCTTCTGGTTTTCGGAACCAAGAAGCTTCGCAACCTAGGGTCTGATCTCGGCGGTGCAGTCAAAGGCTTTAAAGAGGGCATGAAGGACGGCAGCGGCACGGATGCCACTGCGACACAAAAGACCGAGGCGCCCACCATCGACGTGCAGGCCAAGGACAAGACGCCGCAGTAAACCCTCTTCGGCGGTGCAAGCCGACCCGTTATGTTTGATATCGGCTTTTCTGAGTTAATTCTGATTGGCCTGGTCGCCCTAGTGGTGGTCGGGCCGAAACGGCTGCCGGTTGCCACGCGGACCGTCGGTACGCTTCTCGGGCGTGCCCAGCGATATGTCAACGATGTCAAAGGTGACATTCAGCGCCAGATGGATCTTGAAGAGCTGCGCAAAGTCCAGCAACAGGTTCAGAGTGTCGGTGACCAGATCCAACAAGGTGTGGCCAATGTTGAGCGTGAAGTCAGCGGCATCGGGGCAAGCATCAACACCAACAGTCAAGATGACTGGGGCGACTTTGGCGAGCCGCTTTCAGAGCCGCCACCATCAAATTTTGGTCTTCATATTAACGCGCCCGAGCCCAGCTGGTCCGAGCGTGCCGATCAACGACGGATTCGCGAACGGCTTCGTAGTCGTATGCGGAAGCGTTACCTAATCAAGCGATCGCGCTATGAGTAACGCGCAGCACGACAACCCGCCAGAATCGAAAGAAGAAGGGTTTATGACCCATCTGATCGAGTTGCGCGACCGTCTCATGCGTGCGGCGGCGGCGATGATCGTCTGTTTTCTCGCCTTGGTTTATTGGGCCCCTGATATTTATTCCATCCTGGCCGATCCATTGATTGCCGCGTTGCCCAAAGGCACCTCCATGATTGCCACGGACGTCACGGCACCCTTCTTTGTCCCGATGAAGGTGACCATGATGGTCGCTTTCGTCATCGCACTGCCGTATGTCCTCTATCAGGTCTGGGCATTCATTGCGCCGGGGTTGTATGAGCATGAAAAGAAACTGGCGATTCCCATTGTGCTGAGCAGTTTCATTCTGTTCCTGCTGGGCATGGCCTTTGCCTATTTCTTTGTCTTTCCTGCGGTCTTCAAGTTTGTCGCGGCGTACACGCCTGCTGGCGTTCAGATGGCCACGGATATCGATAAGTACCTAAGCTTCGTCATGACCTTGTTTCTGGTCTTTGGCATCTCATTTGAGACACCGGTCGTGCAGATGGTCTTGGTTCGACTGGGGATGGTTTCGATCGAAAAACTACGGGCGTTTCGTTCTTACTTCATCGTGATTGCGTTTGTGATCGCCGCGATTGTCACGCCCCCCGATGTCATCAGCCAGTTCATGCTGGCAGTGCCAATGATCCTGCTGTATGAGTTCGGGATCTTTATGTCGCGCTACATCACTCCGCGCCCTCAAGACGCAGAGCAAGAAGACGCCTCGACAGGTTGACGGTTTATCGGCGCGAGGCCATCGTCGGTCGTTCAGCGACCCGAACCTGAAGTTCAGTGGTTTCACGACCGCGCAAGACTTTTACCTTGGCCTCAGACCCCGGTGCGATATTCGCAACCGTCTGCATCAGATCCGTCATGTTGCGGACAGTCTTGTCGTTGACCGCAACGACAACGTCTCCAGGTAGCATGCCTGCTGTGTGAGCAGGCCCATCACGCAAGACGCCGGCAATCAGGCTGCCCTCTCCGTCAGGCGCATCTAGGGGCTCAACGCCAATGTAGCCGCGGCTAACCCGCCCTTTGGTGACAAGGGACTCCATGATCTGCCGTGCAGAGTCCGCGGGAATAGCAAAGCCAATGCCCTGGTTACCTCCGCTTCGGGTGTAGATTGCCGTGTTAATGCCCAAGAGATGCCCTTGGGTGTCGACCAGTGCGCCACCGGAGTTACCTGGGTTAATCGCTGCGTCTGTCTGAATGAAGTTCTCGTAGGTGTTAATGCCCAGTCGACTGCGGCCCATTGCACTGATGATGCCCTGTGTCACCGTCTGACCCACGCCAAACGGGTTACCAATGGCGAGCACGGTATCCCCCACCCGGGCCTCTGTTGGGCGTCCAAACGCGATCACAGGCAGTTTGCCGAGATTGATTTTCAGAACGGCCAGATCCGTATCGGGGTCAGAGCCGACGACAGCGGCCTTTGCGCTGCGGCCGTCGGCGAGCGCGATCTCAATCTGATCGGCACCCTGGATCACGTGATGATTGGTCAGGATGTAGCCCTTCTCCGAGACAATCACACCAGATCCCAGTCCGGTCGTGGGTTCTTGGTTGGGGTTGTCCTGAAAAAACCTGCGAAAAATTGGGTCATTTAGAAAAGGGTGGTTTGCGGGAGCGGTTTTCTGTGTCGTGAAGATGTAGACCACAGCGGGCATGGCGCGCGCGGCGGCATCACGAAATCCGTGACTCGCAATCGGGGCGCCACCGTCTTTTAAACCCAGGGCGTCCGGACTGGAGGTCACGGACCCCGTTCCGAGGTGCGCCACCCAATGCGGTTTGAATGTCAAGACGACAAACAGCGCCGCGAGGGCGAGTGTGGTTGCCTGAGCAAAGATGAGCCATATACGTCGTGCCATAACCGCCATTATTGCTGGAACTTACCCCCCCGGCTGGCTTAGAATACGTGTTTGCCCTAACTTCGTTTTGGAAAAGGCGTTTTATGTCTCAGTCGAACCAAGAACTCAGTTTTCCTCCCTCAACGGATAAGATCGAACCCGAGCGTCGGACCTGGCTCATTGCCTGCGGCGTTGCCGGTGGCGCAGCGGCTGCCGCAACCGCAGTTCCTCTGCTGTCTTCCATGGCGCCCTCTGAGAAGGCCCGGTCGGCAGGAGCGCCCGTGGAAGTGGACATCAGTGATATTCCGGTCGGGGGCGTAAAGACTGTTGAGTGGCGCGGCAAGCCCGTCTGGATCGTTCGTCGCACACCTGAAATGTTGGCGGGCCTGGAAAAAATCGAAACCCAGCTTGCCGACCCGAACTCCGACCGTACGGCATTCCCGGTGCCAGCCTACGCCAAGAACCGTCATCGTTCGATCAAACCTGAATTTCTCGTCACGGTTGGCATCTGTACCCACCTCGGCTGCTCCCCGGTCAGCAAGTTCGAAACGGGGAACCAGCCAGGACTGGCCGCTGACTGGCAAGGGGGCTACTTCTGCCCGTGCCATGGCTCCACGTTTGACCACGCCGGCCGCGTTTATGCAAATAAGCCTGCGCCGGACAATTTAGAAGTCCCCCGCCACATGTACTTGTCGGATACGAAGCTGGTGATCGGCAAGGACGAAAAAGGCGAGGCATAACGTCAAAGAGTGCCTGAAAGACCATCGGGCACTACCTTAAGTTACAACACAAAACACACGCGAATTTCTCGGAGATTTTGAATGGCAGCTGAAAAGAACGTCACCACGACAGGGTTGATGGGCTGGATCGACACCCGGTTCCCGCTCACTAAGATGTACAAAGAGCACCTGTCGGAGTACTACGCGCCGAAAAACTTCAACGTCTGGTATTTCTTCGGTTCTCTGGCCATGGTCGTACTGGCCCTGCAGATTGTGACGGGCATCTTTCTGACCATGCATTACAAGCCGGATGCCTCTTTGAATGCTGCCGGCATCCCGATTGCGTTCGCAAGCGTGGAATACATCATGCGTGAAGTGCCCTTCGGCTGGTTTATTCGTTACCTGCACTCAACGGGTGCATCGGCCTTCTTCGTGGTGGTCTATCTGCACATGTGGCGCGGCATGATGTACGGCTCGTATCGTGCACCGCGTGAACTGATCTGGATCTTCGGCTGCTTGATCTTCCTGATGCTGATGGCCGAAGCCTTCTTTGGTTACCTCCTTCCCTGGGGCCAGATGTCTTACTGGGGCGCGCAGGTGATCGTGAACCTGTTTGCTGCTGTCCCGCTGATTGGCCCTGATCTGTCGGTCTGGGTGCGCGGTGACTTTGTGGTGGGCGATGCAACCCTAAACCGTTTCTTTGCTTTCCACGTGATCGCAATTCCGTTGGTCTTGGTGGGCCTTGTTGCTGCACACATCATTGCGCTGCACGAAGTGGGTTCGAACAACCCCGATGGCGTCGAGATCAAAAAGCACAAGAACGCAGACGGTATCCCCTTGGATGGCATTCCCTTCCATCCTTACTACACAATCCATGACATCCTCGGAATCGCTGGCTTTCTGCTGGTCTTCTGTGCGATTGTCTTTTTCGCCCCCGAGCTCGGTGGCTACTTCCTTGAGTTCAACAACTTCATCCCTGCAGATCCGCTGGTGACGCCACCGCACATTGCACCGGTCTGGTACTTCACGCCGTTCTACTCGATGCTGCGTGCGGTGACGGACCTCTTCACCTGGGTGATGGTGGGTGCTGCTGCACTCGGCGCTTTGGCGGTGTTCCGTTCCAAGTTCCCGATGATGATCAAACTCGGTGGCGTTGCTGCACTCGTTGTTCTGGCGATCACTTTCCGCGTCTTTGATGCCAAGTTCTGGGGTGTGGTCATCATGGGTGGTGCCGTGATCATTCTGTTCTTCCTTCCCTGGCTTGATAAGAGCCCGGTGAAGTCGATTCGCTATCGCCCGATGTGGCAGAAGCTGCTCTACGCCGTGTTCGTCGTGAACTTCTTCATCCTGGGCTATCTCGGCGTGCTGCCTCCGTTTGATCTTGGTCAGGCCTACTCCTTGGTGGGAACGGTCTTTTATTTCGCTTTCTTTGCGCTGATGCCGATCTGGTCAACGAAGGGCCAATTCAAGCCTGTTCCTGATCGCGTGACGTTCAAGCCGCACTAATCGCGAGATGCAAAGGACCTTTCTCATGAAATCATTTATGTCATCTCACTCCAATTGGCCCATGAAATCGACTGTTGCGCTGTTTCAGTTTTCTCGTCAGATCCTGGTCTCGGTTGCGGCCGCCGTTACGTTCATTGCTGCGCCTGTAGTGTTCGCTGCCGGCGGTCCCGTTGCGTTGGACGCGACACCGGCTGCTAAGCTCAAAGACAAGGCCGCGATGCAAAACGGCGCCAAGATCTTTGTGAATAACTGTATGGGCTGTCATGGCGTGTCCGCCATGCGCTGGAGCCGACTCACCGACATCGGATTTACCGAAGAGCAGATCAAAGGCTTAATGCCCGCTGGCGTCAAAGCTGGCGACTACATGCGCACTTCCATGAATCGTAACGATGCGAAAGAGTGGTTCGGCGCAGCCCCCCCCGACCTCTCGCTGACGGCGCGGTCACGGTCTTCTCACTCGGGCACTGGAACAGACTGGATCTACACCTTCCTGCGGACTTATTACGAAGACCCAAGCCGCCCCACTGGCTGGAATAACAAGACCTTCGTCGGTGTTGGGATGCCGCACGTACTTTGGGAAATGCAAAAGACAAAGTCACCCGCAGAGTTCGACTCAGCTGTGGGCGATATCGCTGCGTTCCTGAACTACGTCTCAGAGCCATCCCAGTTCTCCCGGAAGTCAGCCGGAATCGTGGTCATGATCTTTCTGGCGATCTTCTTTGTCCTGGCCTGGCGTCTGAACAAGGCCTACTGGAAGAAGATCAAGTAAGGCTGTTAGAAGACGGTTTAAGAAATTCAGGGTGGGGCCTTTGCTCCACCCTTCTTGTTTATTAAGGAGCCATAAAAATGATGGTGCTCTACTCAGGAACGACCTGTCCGTTTAGTCATCGCTGCCGATTTGTCCTGTTTGAAAAAGGCATGGACTTTGAGATCCGCGATGTTGACCTGTTCAATAAGCCCGAGGATATCTCGGTGATGAATCCTTATGGCCAGGTGCCCATTCTGGTCGAGCGCGATCTGATTCTTTATGAATCCAACATCATCAATGAATACATTGACGAGCGCTTCCCGCATCCGCAGCTGATGCCGGCAGACCCGGTGCAGCGGGGTCGGGCCCGCCTGTTGCTTCTGAACTTTGAGCGTGAGCTTTTTGTGCATGTTGAAGCGCTTGAGAAGCAGGACCCCAAAAAGGTCGACAAGGCACGCATCCTGGTGCGCGACCGCTTGGCACAGCTGGCTCCCGTGGTCACCAAGAATAAGTTCATGCTTGGCGAAGAGTTCTCGATGATTGACGTGGCCTTGGCGCCGTTGCTCTGGCGCCTGGACTATTACGGTGTTGAGCTGCCCAAGACGGCAGTCCCGGTCCAGAAATATGCGGAGCGAATCTTTTCTCGCCCAGCATTTTTCGAAGCCTTAACACCGTCTGAAAAAATCATGCGTCGCTAATGGGACGCAGATAAGCAAGACGTAGCGAAGCCCGACATGGCCGAGGTAGACACCACCACACCAGGATCGACCAAACCTTATCTGGTTCGGGCGATCCACGAGTGGTGCACGGATAACGGTCTCACCCCGTATCTGGCGGTTTCGGTAACCGATCAGGTTCGTGTGCCACCCGAGCACGTTCGCCACGGGGAAATAGTCCTGAATGTGGGGGTGTTAGCGACCGACAAGCTGATGATGGACAATGACGCCGTGAGTTTTCAGGCGCGGTTTTCAGGGCGGGTTCACGAGATCTACATCCCCATGGAAAACGTCGTCGCCATCTATGCCAAGGAAACGGGCAATGGCATGGCCTTTGAGGTCCCCAAACCCTTAGCCCATGCAGATCTTCAGCTGGCTGCTGTGGATCAGACCGCCGCAGAAGGTGTCGGGGACGCCGGTGGCGATTCGGGCGATGACACGCCCGAGCCACCCCATCGCCCGCCCGCTGGGCGCCCTCGCCTGACTCGCGTAAAATAGACGCCTTGTCGGGTTGACGAGAGTTTTCAACCGCGCCGACTTAGCTCAGTTGGTAGAGCAATCGCCTTGTAAGCGATAGGTCATCTGTTCGAGTCAGATAGTCGGCACCAATTCTAATCATTCGCTCCCGCTCCCGACTGAGGCACAACTTGCTGAACGCACTGCATGGGAGGCGTGTGATATGAAGCAGTTCTTGGTTTGGGCCATCAGCCTTGTTGCGATGGCAACCCCTCCGGTGATGGCAGCGCCATCAGCAGAACGGCTTCAGCTCTGTGCGTCCTGTCATGGTGTCAATGGCAATAGCACCACTGCAGAAAACCCAAAGCTTGCTGGTCTTCAGGCGCGTTACGCCAGCCAGCAGATGAAAGATTTCAAATCGGGCAAACGCGCCTCGCCCGTGATGTCAGCCATCATGACGGGGATTGACGATGCTGAGATCGAACTGCTCGCGACCTACTTTCACGAACAGAAACCAATTCTCTCCCCTCCGGTCCAACCGGTAGATCCCAAGCGCGTTGCCCAAGGGAAAGAAATTTATTTTGAGGGCATTGTTGGAAGTGCCGTGCCTGCCTGCTCAAGCTGCCACACGGATACGGGCAAAGGAACGAACAAGTATCCCCGTCTGGCCGGCCAGCATGGCGCCTATCTGATCCAGCAGATGTTGGCCTACAAGAGTGGTACACGGAAAAATGATGATCGAGAGTTGATGCGGGCAGTGGCCTCGCGGATGACGGAACCTGAGATTCGTGCGGTCTCGGAATTTATCCAGACCCTGAAAGGAGAAGACGAATGAACCCTAGTCTGATGACACGAACAAAAGGCCTTCTTTGCTGCCTATTCATTGGGCTGTCTTCTTCTCTATCGGCGCAGATGACTTCTGGACAGACCCCTAAGGCCCAGACCTATGGCAGCAAATCCTATGAGTGGGGCAAGATGCTCCCAGAGCAGGTAGAGATCCTGAAACTCACAGGCGATGTCGAGCGCGGGAAAGAAGCGTTTCGTGGCTGTCGCGGATGCCACAAGGCAGACGCTGGGGGACTGATGGATGGCACCTATCCGAGACTGACTGGCCAACATGCCAGCGTGGTGATCAAACAGGTGACAGAGGTTCGTGCTGGTATTCGCGCAAACCCAAAGATGGCGCCTTTCTCATCAGATCACGCAGTGACCCCGCAAGAGATCGCAGACATTGCAGTCTATGTGGAGCAGCTCACGACGACACGTGAGAACGGCAAAGGTCCGGGCACGATGCTGGCGCGGGGCAAAGCGCTCTACGAACAGGGCAAGTGCGCGGAGTGTCATGGCGAGCGTGGCGAAGGAAAGGCATTGAATGCCTATCCTGTTGTTGCCGCTCAGCACTATGAATACCTACGCCGGGAACTCGACTACATTCAGAAAGGGACGCGAGGTAACTCGCATCCCAAGATGGTCAAGGCCATCGAGCGTTACAGCCGGGAGGACATGGAGGCTGTTTCAGACTACATGTCCCGGATGCAGGATTACCGGCTGACTAGCCGGTAACGCCAGCGTCATCGAGGGCTTTTTTCAGCTCGCCGCTGTCATACATTTCGCCCATGATGTCTGACCCGCCGATGAACTCTCCCTTGACATAGAGCTGGGGGATCGTCGGCCAATTTGAAAAGTCTTTGATGCCCTGACGGATATCGTCGTCTTCGAGCACATTCACGGTCACGACGTTCTTGACGCCACAGGCGCGCAGCAGCTGCACTGCACGACCCGAGAAACCGCACTGAGGAAACTGCGCAGTGCCTTTCATGAATAAGACTACGGGGTGCTCAGTTACTGTGTTTTGAATAAATTCTTTGGCGTCCATTCGGTGCTCCAGGTTCAATAAGTGTGATTATTCAGCAGACCGATAGCCAAGTACAGCCCGAGGCTGCCCCGCCTGATCTCGCAGGCCAGTTATTCGAACAAGCCCACTCGCAGCAAAGCAGTCCAGGACGGCTTCTTGCTGATCTGCACCGTGTTCGATAAGACACAGACCATTTGGTTCAAGATGGTCGAGAATTCTATCCAGGATCTGGCGGATATCCGCCAGACCATCTTGGTCTTCTGAAAGCCCTGCAAGTGCCGACATGGGCTCGAACCGAAGGTCCCCTTGGGATAGGTGCGGGTCACGTGGTCTGACGTAAGGTGGATTGCTGACCACGGCATGGAATCGGTTCGGCAACTGACCCTCGACTGCGCCCCACCAGGATCCTGGCAGGAAACGCATGCGGGCCTTTGCCCCTAGCCAGGCGGCGTTATTTCGTGCGGTGACCAATGCCAGCGGGGATTGATCAGTCACGGTGACCTGCGCATCAGCAAGCGCGAGGGCGAGGCTGATGCCAATACACCCTGACCCAGTTCCCAGGTCACAGATCTGAAATGGCGTTGGGAGTGATCTCGCATGGCGGATCACGGTCTCAACAAGAAGCTCTGTCTCGATTCGCGGAATCAGCGTGGCCGGATTTACCCAGAAGCTGTGCCCAAAGAACTCGCGAAAGCCCGTGAGGTAGGCAACTGGCACGCCTTGGCGGCGCTGTTCGATCATTCGGAGGAATAAGGCTGCTGCCTGTGGGCTGATCGCCCGCTCTGGGAATGCGATGGCCTGCTCGCGTCGAAGACCTGTTGCGGCCTCAAACAGCGGCCAGCGCTCATGCGTCGGTAGATCGCAAAGGGCAAGACAGGCGCCGAGGGTGTCGGGATAAGACACGATCAACGCGCTGTTTAGCTTTCAGACATCGAGGCGAGCAGCTCTGCCTGATGTTCTGCGATCAATGCACCCGTCAGCTCCTGAAGGTCACCGTCCATGATGGCATCGATTTTGTAGAGCGTCAGATTGATCCGGTGGTCGGTAATGCGACCCTGCGGAAAGTTATACGTCCGAATCCGTTCGGATCGATCACCGGATCCCACCATGAGTTTTCGTGCGCTGGCCTCTTTGGCCTGAGCGGCGCGAAGCTGCTGGTCGCGCACGCGAGCAGCCAGCACCTTCATCGCTTTATCTTTGTTCTTATGCTGGCTTCGGTCATCCTGACATTCGGCGACAAGCCCTGTGGGCAGGTGAGTGATACGGACAGCCGATTCGGTCTTATTAACGTGCTGGCCGCCTGCACCCGAGGCACGGAACACATCGATGCGTAGCTCTTCAGGCGAAAAGACAACCTCGGCGACCTCGTCTGCTTCGGG
>JBDLRA010000011.1:0-14303 GCA_039800285.1 Pseudomonadota bacterium | reverse complement strand
TGACCAACACCGAGGCAATACGCGCACTGCCCGCTCGACTCGGGCTTGCCTCGGAGTGGTCCGCCGGCGCTTAAGGCGCAAGCCATGCCTGAACAATCGTCGCCGATTGAGCTGCTCCAAGGGGCAGAGGAATATTTCCCTGCTCTGGTGCGCGCAATCGATGCGGCGCAGTCAACGATTTATCTCGAGTCGTACCTGATTCATGATGACCCAGCGACACAGACTGTCCTGGATGCGCTGGGTCGTGCGCGCGGTCGTGGTGTTCTGGTCTACCTGTTACTAGATGGCTTTGGTGCGGCAGATACCGCTGACTGGATTTCGTCTTGGTGTCATTCACATGGGATTTCAGTGGAGTTTTACCGGCCCGGTGTCCGCTGGCTTGCGCCAAAGACCTGGCGTCGGCTGCATCGTAAGCTGGTGCTCATTGATGATGCCGTGGCATTCGTTGGCGGTATCAATCTCATCGGAGATCGATCCGATCATGTCCATGGCGAACTGCCGCAGGCGCGGTTTGATTTTGCCGCACGGGTGACTGCCTATCGTGTGACGGCGGCAGTCTCGCGCACGATGCGTAGGCTCTGGTGGCGGGTGAGTCTGCGCAATGCGCTGCGCGGCACGTTTGGGCGACTGCTGGAGGCCGATCGTCGTGCAGCCGAGATTGTTCGCGTACGTGAGATCTGGCGCAGGACGCGGCGGCATCTCCGTTGGCGTGGGCCACCGGTTCGCAAAAATGCATCGCGACGGGTCCGACTGCTGCTACGGGATAACCTTCGGAATCGCCGGCGCATTGAGCACTGGTATCTCTGGCGGATCATGCAGTCACAGCGAGAAGTCTTGATCGCAAATGCCTACTTTGTGCCGACATATCGATTTCGACAGGTACTGATTCATGCGGCACGTCGGGGCGTGCGTGTGCGGTTGTTGATTCAGGGCACTGCCGATCAGTGGTGGACCATGTGGGCGACTAAGGCATTGATTGACGAACTGATTGATGCAGGCATTGAGGTCTATCAGTACATGCCGAGTTTTCTTCACGCCAAGGTGGCGGTGATTGATGACGCCATGACGGTGGGCTCATCAAATATGGATCCGTTTTCGCTGATTCTCTCGCTTGAGGCAAACCTCGTTGCGGAAGATCCGCTGATCGCTGAACAGTTACGGCATCGATTAGAGCGTGCGATTAACGACTCAGTGGTTCGATCTCGATCGAATCAGATTCATCGCGGCCCGCTTCGCGCAATGCTTCGACGCATCGCACTGACCTTTGCGCTGACCGCCCTGCGAATCTTTATCGCCTTTAGCGGCACCCGGATCCGGTTCTTCTCCCACTAGAATGATGGATTCTTAGGAGTCAGTGGTGCCAATAGCCACACGTCGTATCTATGGTGTCGACTTTAGTTCGGCACCCAGTCAGAAAAAGCCGATCACGATAGCGGTGGCCGAGCTTGATGGCGGGGTGCTGCATCTGACCTGTGTCCATCCAGTACCCACCTTTGACGCCTTTGATGCGTTTCTGATGCATGAAGGGCCTTGGGCTGCAGCGTTTGATCTGCCGTTTAGTCTGCCCCGTGAATTAATTGAGCATTACGGCTGGCCAACAACCTGGCCGGAGTTCATACGTTGGTATGCGCAGGCGCCCCGCGAGATGCTTCGCCAAGCTTTTAAAGACTTCTGTGACGCCCGTCCGGCAGGCGGAAAGTTTGCCTATCGCAAAGCGGATGGGCCCGCGGGCTCGAGTCCCGCAATGCGCTGGACCAACCCACCGGTGGCCTGGATGGCGCAGGCAGGTGCATCCAGACTACTTGCGGCAGGCGTACACATTCCAGGATTGATGGCGGGCCAGGATGTGAAGGGTCGACAGCGTGTTGCGCTCGAGGCCTATCCTGGCTTTACGGCACGGAAGGTGACACGTCAGTCGTATAAGAGTGATACCCGGGCAAAGCAGACACCTGAGCGACGTGCCGCGCGTGAATTAATTTTGTCGGCGCTGGTCGGTGGCGATGCGGCGTTAAACGTGCGGCTATCGATCGCAAAGGACTGGGTTGATCGTTGCCTTGACGATGGGTCCGGCGATCTGTTGGATGCGGTGATCTGCGCACTGCAGGCTGCACATGCGGTGAGGCTGCCCAACTATGGTCTACCGAAGGATCTGGATCCGCTGGAGGGGTGGATTGCCTCGGTGCCGGCGAGGGATCTTCGATAACATTCGTCCATGAGACATTATTCGAGTAGTGCCCCTGCCCCCGCTGCGAGACCGCTGCCTCCGGGTGCCCCGCAAGGCGAATGGCAGACCCTTAGAGCCCTTTTCCCTTATCTCTGGCAGTACAAGTGGCGTGTCACGATTGCTTTGTCGTGTCTGATTCTGGCCAAAGTCGCAAACGTCGCGGTACCCGTGGTTCTAAAGGATATTGTGGATGCCATCAGTGCGAACCCGACGATGGCGGTGATTGCAGTACCGGTTGGCCTGATCGTGGCCTATGGCGTGATGCGGGTGATGGCAACACTCTTTACGGAACTGCGTGAGGTTGTTTTTGCGCGGGTCACCCAGCAGGCTGTGCGTCGCATTGCGCTTCAGGTGTTTGAACACCTTCATGCCTTGTCGCTGCGTTTTCATCTGGACCGACAGACCGGCGGACTGACACGAGACATTGAGCGCGGCACCCGTGGTGTCTCAAGCCTGGTGAGCTTTACGCTGTATTCGATTCTGCCGACCATCATTGAGGTGCTAATGGTGGTGACCTGGCTGATCATCCACTACGAGATCTGGTTTGCGGTGATCACCATCAGTGCGCTTGCGATTTATGTGATCTATACGTTTGCCGTAACCGAGTGGCGAACCAATTTCCGCCGAGAGATGAATGATCTGGATTCGCGGGCTAACACGCGGGCGGTGGATTCATTGCTTAACTATGAGACGGTGAAGTATTTCAATAACGAGAAGTTCGAGGCATCGCGTTATGACCGCAGTCTTGAGCGTTGGCAAGAGGCAGCGATCAAGAGCCAGACATCTTTATCCGTTCTGAATGTCGGGCAGTCGCTGATCATCTCCATTGCGGTCACGCTCATGGTCTGGCGGGCCACCGTTGGCGTAGTCGAAGGGCGGATGACACTTGGCGATCTCGTGTTGGTGAATGCCTTCATGATTCAGCTTTACATCCCACTGAACTTTTTGGGGGTTCTCTATCGTGAGATCAAACAGAGTCTTGCCGATATGGAACGCATGTTTGGTCTCATGGCAGAAAACCGCGAGGTCGATGACGATCCCAGCGCCCAACCGCTACGCATTGATCAGGGAGAGGTGCGGTTTGATCAGGTTTCATTTGCCTACGATCCAGCACGCCCAATTCTGAAAGATATTTCTCTGGTACTGCCGGCAGGCAAGACAACGGCGGTTGTGGGGTCTTCGGGTGCGGGCAAGTCAACGTTGTCTCGACTGCTCTATCGCTTCTATGACGTGGGCGGCGGTACGATTCGAATTGATGGCCAGGAGATTCGGTCTGTCACTCAGGCGAGTCTGCGCGGTGCGATTGGTATCGTGCCGCAGGATACGGTGCTCTTTAATGACACCCTTGAATACAACATTCGCTACGGCAGACCAACAGCGACAGATGAAGAGGTACAAGAAGTCGCCGAGGCAGCGCACCTGACTCATTTCATCAAGACACTTCCCGACGGCATGAAGACGCGGGTAGGTGAGCGGGGCCTAAAACTTTCCGGGGGTGAGAAGCAACGGGTGGCGATTGCACGGGCGTTGCTCAAGCGTCCCGCGCTCTTGATTTTTGATGAGGCGACCTCGGCGCTGGACTCGGAGTCTGAAAAAGCCATTCAGCGGGAACTGTTAGAGGTCTCGAAAGGGCGCACCACTTTGGTGATTGCCCACCGGCTGTCGACCATCGTCGATGCAGACCAGATTGTGGTCTTAGAGCAGGGCCGGATTGTGGAGCAAGGACGGCATGCTGAACTTATTGCCAAGGCCGGTCGATATGCCGAACTCTGGGAGCTCCAGGCCCGCGAGGCGGCGAGTGACGAGTCTCCCTAGTGGTTACCCTAGGTTCTCGGATTCTTGTCATTTTTCGCAGGTCTTTATTTGACGGGTTAGATGTCTTGACCTATAACAATCGCTGTAATTTTCTTCATTTTTATTCCTAGGGGATTGTTCATGAAAAATCAGATTGCCGCCCTGGTAGTCGGACTGACTGCGACCGGAGTTACCGCAGTTGCTCAGGCTGACACGCTGGCGAAAATTAAGTCGAGTGGTACCGTGACAATGGGTGTTCGTGAGTCATCGGGCGCACTGTCCTACACCGTTGGTGATGGCAAGTTCGCTGGTTTCCACATTGAGATCTGTGACCGCGTTCTGGCCGACATTAGTAAGCAAGTGGGCAAGAAACTGACGGTGAAGTATCAGCCCGTGACCTCGCAAAACCGTATTCCGCTGACGCAGAACGGCACAGTCGATATCGAGTGCGGTTCGACCACCAACAACGCAGCGCGCCAGAAGGATGTGGCATTTGCTGTGACGACTTACGTCGAGGAAGTTCGCATGGCGGTGAAGGCGAACTCTGGCATTACCTCGATCAACCAGTTAAAGGGCAAGAAAGTTGCCACGACAACCGGGACTACCTCTGTTCAGACCCTGCGTAAGCATGAGCGTGCTGCTGGCGTAAACTTTGATGAAGTCTTCGGTAAAGACCACGCTGACAGCTTCCTGCTGCTCGAGTCAGGTCGTGCGGATGCCTTCGTAATGGACGGCTCCATCTTGGCCGGTAACATCGCCAACGCAAAAAATCCTGGCGACTTCAAGATCGTTGGCGAAGTGCTCTCGGTTGAGCCCATCGCCATCATGATGCGTAAAGATGACCCCGCCTTCAAAAAGGCAGTGGACGACAGCATCAAGAAGATGATGAAAGACGGAAGCCTGAATAAGCTCTGGACCAAGTGGTTCGAGTCACCCATTCCTCCACGCAATGTGAAGGTGGGTCTGGCCCTGTCTGAGAGCACCAAAAACGCATGGGCAAACCCGAACGACAAGCCCATGGAAGACTACGCGAAGAAGTAATCACGCGCGCTGCATGACCACCCCCTCCTTGGCTTTGCCCATGGAGGGGGTTTTGTTTAATAGAGGGTGCTTTCCATGACGTGGGACTGGCAGGTTTTTCTTCAAGACACAGGCGGTGGTGAGACCTACTTCGACTGGATGTTGTCCGCCTGGGGCTGGACGCTCTCAGTTGCGGTTCTTGCGCTGATCATTGCGCTGGTGATGGGGGCGATTGTTGGAACGCTCCGCACGCTCCCCGATGATCGACTGCTCGGCAAGCTTGCGATTGGCTTCGGCTACGTTTGGGTCGAGCTCTTCCGAAATATTCCTTTGTTGGTCCAGATCTTTATCTGGTATCACGTAATTCCGGCGTTGATTCCGCCGATGAAGGCGCTCCCCGGTTTTGTGCTGGTGGTCTTTGCGCTCGGATTTTTTACCTCTGCACGAATCGCAGAACAGGTGCGTGCAGGAATTCAGTCACTGCCGCGTGGTCAGCGTGCTGCCGCGCTGGCGATTGGTATGACGACATTCCAGTCGTATCGACTGGTGATTCTGCCTTTGGCGTTTCGCATCATCATTCCGCCGTTGACCTCGGAGTCGATGAACATCGTGAAGAACTCCTCGGTGGCGTTTGCGGTCTCGGTCGCAGAGCTCACCCTTTTTGCGCTGCAGGTGCAGGAAGAAACCTCTCGCGGGATTGAGGTCTATCTTGCGGTGACCTCGCTTTACATGATCACGGCGTTCGCAATCAACCGTGTGATGGCCCGTATCGAACGTGGCGTTCGTGTGCCCGGTCTGATTGCTGCGGGACAGGCGGGAGGTCATTGAGATGAATCTTGATCTCTCCTTCTACAGCTGGGAAGTTATCAGCCGTTACATCATTCAGGGCTTTTGGTTCAGCATTCAGCTGACGGTTGTTGCAACGCTCGGTGGGCTTTTCCTGGGCACGATCCTGGCCATGATGCGACTGTCATCCAAGACATGGCTTCGCCTTCCGGCAGATTCCTATGTCAATGTGATGCGGTCAATCCCATTGGTCATGGTGATTCTGTGGTTCTTTTTGCTAATTCCATTTCTAATTGGGCGACCGATTGGTGCTGAGATCTCTGCAACGATCACCTTTATCGCATTCGAAGCAGCCTATTTCTCCGAGATCATGCGCGCGGGGATTCAGTCGATTCCGCGCGGCCAGGTCTTTGCAGGACAGGCGATCGGTATGACCTACGGCCAGAACATGCGACTGATCATCTTGCCGCAGGCTTTTCGGAACATGCTGCCCGTCGTCCTGACTCAGACCATTATCTTGTTTCAGGACACTTCGCTGGTCTATGCGATCGGTGCCTATGACCTGCTGAAAGGGTTTGAGCTTGCTGGCAAAAACTATGGCCGACCGATCGAGGCCTATCTATTGGCTGCAGTGGTCTATTTTGTGATTTGTTTTTCCCTGTCTTATCTGGTTCGGCGATTGCAGGCCAAAATTGCAATCGTTCGATGAAAGGATGTTCTTATGGCCATGATTGAATTTCACGATATCAATAAGTGGTACGGCAGCTTTCAGGTGCTGACGGACTGCACGACCCAGTTGCAAAAGGGTGAAGTGGTGGTCGTCTGCGGCCCATCGGGTTCGGGCAAATCCACGCTTATTAAATGCGCCAATGGTCTGGAGCCTTTTCAGAAGGGCAAGCTACTCGTCAATGGCGTCTCGGTCGGAGACCCCAATACGGACCTGCCCAAGCTGCGCTCGCAGATCGGGATGGTCTTTCAGCACTTTGAGCTTTTCCCGCACTTGTCCGTGATGGAGAACCTGACGATTGGCCAGGTGCGCGTGCTTGGACGGTCCGTGGATGAGGCCAATCAGAAGGCGAAAGCGCTCTTGGATCGCGTTGGCTTAAAGGCCCATGCAGAGAAGTTTCCAGGACAGTTGTCCGGAGGGCAGCAGCAGCGTGTCGCCATTGCCCGTGCGCTGGCCATGGACCCGATTGCCATGCTCTTTGATGAGCCCACGTCGGCCTTGGACCCTGAGATGGTCAACGAGGTACTGGATGTCATGGTGGCGCTGGCCAAAGAGGGCATGACCATGATGGTGGTCACGCATGAGATGGGCTTTGCCCGGAAGGTCTCTGACCGGGTGATTTTTATGGATGCTGGCAAAATAGTGGAAGACTGCACAAAAGATGAATTTTTTGGCGCGCCTCGCAGTCCGCGTGCCCAAGAGTTTCTCTCAAAAATTCTCAGCCACTAGATTAGAAAGCTGCACCATGTCGACTTTAAGAATTGCTTCGATTCCCGGTGATGGAATCGGCGTAGAGGTAATGCCCGAAGGGCTTCGTGTTCTAGATGAAGCCGCCCGTAAGTTTGGCATCAAGCTTCAGATCGATCATTTCGATTTTGCTTCTTGTGACTACTACGCCAAGCATGGCGAGATGATGCCGGCCAACTGGAAGGATCTGATTGGTGGCCATGATGCGATTTTCTTTGGTGCCGTGGGCTGGCCTGCGACGGTTCCTGATCACGTTTCTCTCTGGGGCTCGCTCTTAAAGTTTCGTCGTGACTTTGACCAATATGTAAACCTGCGCCCGGTGCGGCTGATGCCTGGCGTGAAGTGTCCCTTGGCAGGACGTAAGCCGGGCGATATTGATTTCTATGTGGTGCGCGAGAACACCGAAGGGGAATACTCTTCGGTTGGCGGCATCATGTACCCGGGCACGGATCGCGAGATCGCGATTCAGGAAACCGTGATGAGCCGTGTGGGCACAGACCGTATTCTGAAGTTTGCCTTTGAGCTTGCGCAACAGCGCCCGAAGAAGCATCTAACCTCCGCTACAAAATCAAACGGTATTGCGATCACCATGCCCTGGTGGGATGGCCGTGTCTCAGAGATGGCGAAAAACTTCCCGGATGTGCGCGTCGACAAATATCACATTGATATTCTGACTGCGAACTTTGTGCTGCACCCTGACTGGTTTGATGTAGTGGTGGCCAGCAACCTGTTTGGTGACATCCTCTCTGATCTGGGTCCTGCCTGTACGGGCACGATTGGTATTGCGCCGTCAGCAAACCTGAATCCTGACCGTAAGTTTCCTTCGTTGTTTGAGCCTGTCCACGGCTCTGCGCCCGATATCGCGGGCAAAGGCATTGCCAATCCGATTGCACAGATCTGGTCTGCAGCCATGATGCTGGACTTCTTGGGCCACCGCGCCGCGCACGATCTGATTCTGCGTTCGATTGAGCAGGTGCTGGAATCGGGTCCCGTGACACGCGACATGGGTGGCCAGGCCAATACGGTTGAAGTGGGTAAAGCAATCGCCAATGCCGTCGCAACCGCAAAGGTCTGACCCTACACTGCTGCGACAGAGTTTTGACGCAGCAGTCGCCCGCGCCGATCCTCTAAAAATTGTTGCACGCTATCTGCCAGCGCCTCCCGTCAAGGGCAGGACGTTGGTGGTGGGTGCTGGCAAGGCGGCGGCGAGTATGGCGGCCGCGGTTGAAGCGGCCTGGCCAGCAGATGCCCCCATCTCTGGGCTGGTGATTACACGATATGCCCACGGGCTTCCCCTTTTACGCATTGCATGCGTTGAGGCGGGGCACCCCGTGCCGGATCAGGCAGGCGAGGCGGCGGCTGCAAAGATTCTTGCTGAGGTCTCCGCGCTCACTGCTGACGATCAACTGATCGTCTTGGTCTCGGGTGGTGGGTCTAGTCTTTTGGCGCTGCCAGTTGCGGGTGTACCGATGGCAGACCTGAAGTCTTTGACCTCGATGTTATTGAAATCAGGCGCACCGATCACCGATATGAATGTCGTGCGCAAGCACCTATCGCAGATCCAGGGTGGACATCTTGCCCTGGCGTCGAAGGCACCGGTGACGGCGCTCGTGATCTCGGATGTGGTCGGTGACGATCCTTCGGCCATTGCGTCGGGTCCTTGTGCTGCAGACCCTTCGACCTACCAAGATGCCCAGGCCGTGTTAACGCGTTGGCGGGTAACGCCACCCGCGAGTGTTTCGGCGCATCTTGCCCGGGGGGCAGGTGGTGCGATTGCAGAGACCCCAAAGCCAGGAGACCCGAGACTCGTGCATGTCACAACCCACGTGATTGCGACGGCGCGAGCAAGTCTTGCTGCGGCAGCGGAATGTTTTGCGCAGGCAGGAATACGTCCGGTGATTCTCGGGGATTCCGTCACGGGGGAGGCCCGTGATGTGGCGCAGGTCTATGCCTCTTGGATTGCGGAACTGGTGCGCTATCCGAACAAAGAATTTTCGATGCCGGTTGCCCTCATCTCTGGCGGAGAGTGCACGGTCACGGTCCGAGGGGATGGTCGCGGTGGTCGATGCATGGAGTTCCTGTTGGCCTTGGCTTTAGCAGTGGAGGAGCTGGGCGTTGCGGATCATGTGATGGCGATAGCCGCGGATACAGATGGGATTGATGGCATGAGCCCACACGCGGGGGCCTGGCTGACACCAGATAGTTTTCGGGAGGCGAAGGCAAAAGGCCTCTCGATGCGAGCGCTTTTGGATAACAATGATGGTTTAGGATTTTTTGAGCCGTTGGGTCAGTTGATGACAACCGGTCCAACCCGAACAAACGTGAACGACTATCGCGCCATTGTGGTGTTCTGATCTTGGATAAGCTGCTTATTACCCGGCCAGACGACTGGCACCTTCATCTGCGAGACGGCAAGCAGATGGCTTCGGTTTTGCCTTACACGGTGCGTCAGTTTGGTCGCGCCATCGTGATGCCCAACCTCAAGCCGCCGGTGACGACGACCGCCCAGGCGCAGGCCTATCGCGAGCGGATTCTGTCGATGGTGCCGGTGAACATGACGGAACAAGGCTATCACTTTGATCCGTTGATGACCCTTTATCTCACGGATAAGACGGATCCGAACGAGATCTTCCGTGCGAAAGACAGTGGCTTTGTTCAGGCTGTGAAGCTCTATCCGGCAGGCGCGACCACCAACTCAGACAGTGGCGTGACTGACCTGCGTCATTGTGCGAAAGTTTTAGAAGTGATGCAGCAAGTGGGTCTTCCGCTGTGTGTGCACGGCGAGGTGACCCAGTCAGAGGTTGATGTCTTCGATAAGGAAGCTGTCTTCATTGACCGCGTGTTGATTCCGTTGGTACGTGATTTTCCAGAGCTCAAAATTATCTTTGAGCACATCACGACCAAAGAGGCCGCAGACTATGTCACGCAGGCATCGGGTCCAATTGCGGCAACGATCACGCCACAGCATCTGCTCTACAGTCGTAATGCCCTGTTCCAGGGCGGGCTTCGCACCCATTGGTACTGTCTGCCGGTGCTCAAGCGCGAGACCCATCGACAGGCCTTATTGGCAGCAGCGGTCAGTGGCAGCCCCAAGTTTTTCTTGGGCACGGATAGCGCACCGCACGAGCAGTCAACAAAAGAAACGGCCTGCGGCTGCGCCGGCTGTTTTACAGCGCCCTATGCCTTAGAGCTGTATCTGCAGGCGTTTGAGTCGATGAATGCCCTAGATAAATTCGAGGCCTTTGCAAGCTTTTATGGCGCGGATTTCTACGGGCTGCCGCGCAACCAGGAAAAGATTGTGCTGTGGAAGTCTGAACAGGTGATCGAATCAAGTCTTCCGTATGCGGATGGGCAGATTGTTCCGCTGGCCGCAGGCGAGACACTCGCCTGGCGGTTCCAAGGGCTTGCCTAAACGCAATCAGCCCTGGTGGGTCGGTTTTGATGAGGGCTCGGTAACACGAGTTCTGACATCAGATTATGCGCAGCTCATCAGTTGGTTAAATCAGTCCGCAAAAAATCTTGGGCTACGCACCGGTCGCGGCTGTGATCTGCAGTTTGGTCCGCAGTCGGTACTGCCAGACGGCATTGCTTACGAGCACTGGATTGCGCAGACCGGAGTGGTTCCTACTCGGGATAATTTGCATGATCGGATCAATGCGCTGGTCTGGCTGACTTATCCTCTGACAAAGGCAGCGCTTAATCGCGAACAGGCGCAGGTGATTGAAACGCAGACCGATGTCAGTCGACGCGGACCCGTTCGTGATGCTGCAACACTCTGGGATGAGAACCTGTCGATGCTGATCGATAGCTCGGACGATCAGCTCTTGCAAGACCTTCTTGCGAAGGCAGACTGGCATAGACTCTTTGTTACGCATCGCCAGCGTTGGGCGGACACCTGGCAGATCCGTTGTTTTGGCCACGCCCTGTTAGAAAAGCTGATGGCCCCTTACAAGGCGATTACAGCCCACACGATTGTTCTGTTCAGACCATCCCTCACGGTGATAGATCGTGATGAAATTGATCAGATGTTGTCGCAGCGTATCTCCTCGTCGCTTGCGCCAAGCCTGTTTCGGCCATTGCCCGTGATGGGGATTCCAGGCTGGGATGCCGCTCAGGATGATCCGATGTTTTACCGGGACGTCAGTGTTTTTCGGCCGTTACGTCACAGCACTTGAGGCGTTTTTAAGAATCAACAATTGACGTGTGACGCTATGAACTAAACCCGCTATAGTGGCTTTAACGAAGTGGGTTGGGCGATCGCTGCTGTGCTTGCACAGGAGAGGAAGGTCCGGACTCCACAGGGAAGGGTGACGGCTAACAGCCGGACGCAGCAAGTGTTCGAAAGAACACCCAAGGCGAGGAATAGGGCCACAGAGACGAGTAAGCGCAGGCGACTGCGTGGACGTGAAACGCGGTAACCTCCACCCGGAGCAACACCAAATAGGCGCGCGGGCAGTTTCGGCTGTAAAGGGTGTCCCGTCCGATGCGCGCGGGTAGGTGGCTTGAGCCTGTTGGTAACAGCAGGCCTAGAGGGATGATCGCTATAGAGTGTTCTGCACTCCGTAACAGAATCCGGCCTACAGACTCACTTCGTTACCTTTACTGCGGCCTCGACCACTGCGAGGCCAAGTTTTCGGGAAGTGGTCCATTTGCCGCCCCAGATGGTGATGATGCGGCCCTGTGTTTCGATCACTGCCTCGCGACTGGCAGCACTGAGTGATTTTCCTGACTGACGCACCACGGGGCGCAGGCCACTGAAAACCTCTTGAATCTCCTGTTGCTGCAGCGGCGTCTCAAACCAGTCCGCGTAACAGGCGGTGAGTTCGTCAATCTCTTCTTTTGACGCAGCAATCGGATCTTGGATCGACTGATTCGCCTCTGTTGTGCCCAGCAGGCCTTTGCCTTGATACGGCAAGAAAAAAATCAACCGGTTATCGCGATGAGGGAGCGCAAGACCTGTCTGCGGTGTTGGCGCTACCAACAGATGAGAACCACGAATCAGTGTTAAACCATGACCGTGAGGAATTGATGAGGCGGCAAGGAGCTGTTCTGCCCAAGGCCCTGCGGCGTTGATGATGAGATCAAACTGTGACGATGTCGACTCAGGTGTTGTGAGCTGCACGAGACCATCTTCGTAGATCTTCTGAACCCGCGCGCCTTCTGTCATGGTGACGCCAGCCTTCTTTGCCTGGGTTGCAGCCCAAAGCCCGAGTGCGAAGTCATCCATCTGCGCATCCCAGTACTCCCAGCCACCCGATAGTCGATCGACCTTTAGTCCAGGGAATCGAAGGCGCAGATCTTTCTGGCTTAGCCAGCGAGAGCGTGGAAAGCCCGAACCTGCTGCCAGGAAATCGTAGAGCTTGACCCCGATCCCAACCAAAGTCCGACGTTTTAAATCCTTTTTGGGGATCGGCACCACAATGGCAATCGGCTGGACAAGGCCTGTGTTATGGGCGCGCCACCATCGACGTTCCTGAAGGGATTCCCGCACCATCGCGAACTCAAAATTCGCGAGATAACGCAGACCGCCGTGCAGCATTTTGGTCGAGGCACGGCTTGTCTGCGACATCAGACGACCTGCCTCGAATAGTTTCACGGAGGCACCAGCATTCGCTAAGGCCCACGCGGCCATAGTGCCGTTAATGCCACCGCCGATGACGGCGATCTTTGAACCAGATAGTGATTGCGATAAACGACTCAAAGCGTGCTCGGTGAAAACCCTAGATTTTGTAAAAGTGACTTCAATGCGCCGCCCAATTTATTACATTTTTATTACACTTTCGAGGATCAAAGGAGATAACCATGAAAAAACTGCTGCTTGCTGTTTTTGGTCTGTCGCTCGGTCTGAGTGCACAGGTCTATGCCCAGGACACCTGTAAGAATCGTGGCGACCTGGATGCCCAGTATTGCGACGAAAACAAGGACATGGTGGCTGACACCCCCAAAGATCCTAAGAAGCTGAAGACCCCCAACACCATCGTGTTCACCTACACGCCGGTGGAAGATCCCGCTGTTTACGAAAAGATTTTCAAGCCGTTCACTGACCACCTGGCCCAGTGCACCAAGAAGCGCGTCGTTTTCTTCCAGGTTCAGTCGAACGCTGCTGAAATCGAAGCCATGCGCTCAGGCCGTCTGCACGTGGGTGGTTTTTCGACTGGCCCCACTGCATTCGCAGTAAATATCGCCGGTGCGGTGCCCTTTGCTGTGAAGGGTTACGAGAAAGAGTTCCAGGGCTATAACCTGATCGTTGTGGTGAAAAAAGACAGCCCATATAAGACCCTGGCTGACCTGAAAGGCAAGAAGTTTGCCCACACCTCGCCGTCATCGAACTCAGGCCACATGGCCCCAATGGCGCTCTTCCCCAAGGAAGGCCTAAACCCCGGCAAGGACTACAACATTCTGTTCTCAGGCAAGCATGACCAGTCGGTTCTCGGCGTTCGTTCGGGTGACTATGATGGTGCTGCTGTGGCATCGGATGTGTTCTACCGTATGGCTAACCGTGGTCAGATCAAGGAAGACGAGTTCCGCATCATTTACAAGAGCGCAAAGTTCCCCACGTCGTCTTTTGCCTACGCGCATGACCTCGAGCCCAAGTTCCGTGACCAGATGCTCAAGTGCTTCTACGACTATCGCTTTACAGACGATATGAAGAAGGCCTTTGACGGAGCGGATCGTTTCTTCCCGATCACTTATCAGAAGGACTGGGCAATTGTTCGTCAGGTCTCTGAGGCAGGTGGTGAGAAGTTCAACAGTGCTGCCTATGAGCGCGAGTCTGCTCGTGAGGCCGAGGCACGCAAGAAAGCGGCTGAAGCAAAGGCGAAGAAGTAGTTTTGAATTCGCCCGCACAACACACGTTATCGATTCGCGGGCTTTCCAAGGAATATGTTCCGGGGAAGCCCGTTCTTCGTGGGATCGACCTCGATATTGATTCCCGGGGCATCACCGCCATCATCGGTCCGTCAGGCACCGGGAAGTCAACCCTCATTCGTTGTATCAATCGGCTGG
>JBDLRA010000010.1:0-3892 GCA_039800285.1 Pseudomonadota bacterium | reverse complement strand
CACAACGTGCGCTCATTCCTTCGGCTGCCGAAACGAGTAGCGCACTTGCTTCTAAAGAACTGGACTTACCGTCTGTGCTGGTTGACCGAATTACCAAACTGGTGAAATCGCACCCCAGCCTGATTGACCTGAAGGTCGAAGTCCGTGTGGGCAAAGTTCGTCAGGCACCTGCGGAGTGTCAGATCCCGCCAGAGATCACCTTTGCCTCGAAGAGCCGTCCTTGGGGGAATTTCAACGTTCTGATTCGATGTCCGCAGCCTTTTTGGGCTGTCACCGCCCCGGTTCAGACAAGAGTTTTTGGGCCACAGGTGACTGCCGCAAAATATTTAGCCCAGGGAACTCGCCTAAAAACTGACGACTTGTTAGTGGTTACTAGCGACATAACACGCACCAATACTGATATGGCTCGTGACCCCATGGAGTTAGTAGGTAAAGTCCTGACTAATCCCGTCCCACAAGGGGGGGCTGTGTCACTAAACAATTTAAGGGAAGCTGCCGTAATCAAGGTTGGAGAAGGAGTTCGTGTCCTGGTTCAGGGCAAGGGATTCCAGGCCAATGGCGAAGGGGTGGCACTGACCTCCGGCGCGATTGGCGATAGTATTCGGGTGCGCATGCCCGATGGCCAGCAGGTTCAAGGCCAGGTCGTGCGGGCCGGAACGGTTGAGATAGTGATTCAGTAACGTGGGCTTAAGTTGTTCAAAGTAGGTTTAGGTAAGGGGTACTAGGCAAATGAAGATTGATCAGTCAAAGATCGTCGACACCAGGATTGACCAGAATCGTCGGACGCAGGCAGATGCCGCTGCGCAGGCGAACACATCTCCTGCTGCCAGCGCAAATCCTGCCGCCGCGGGTAGCCGTGCGGCAAGTCCCGCAGCGAGCGTAGAGATCAATGCGGCTGCCGCAATGGTCTCCGCCAAAAGCCTTGAGAAGACCACGGATGTGAAACTCCTCGACGAGCTCCGCTCAAAAATTGCCTCTGGCGAATTTGAGATGGACTACGACAAGATCGCCCAGTCCATCCTGGCTGATGCGATTGCGTCATCCATGCGCCGGGTTAACTGACCGTCGGGCGATCCCGACAACCCGTGTCCGCTTCCTTAATCATTGAACAAATGGCCGCATCTGTCGGCCATTTGCGTTCTGTACTCGAGGCAGAACGCGTGGACGACTACGCCCAGGCAATCGAAGCGGCCCAGAAGGCATTAGATGCGATCAATGCCTTCCCCGATGGCATAGAGGGGCTGCGTGCCGAGATTGAACGTGCTGCAGAGCGCGACAAGCTTCGACTTCGCGAACTGATCATGAAGGCTTCGGTTGATCACAAGATCAACGGCGAGCTGATTCGTTTAGCCACCCAGAAAAATGCAGCGCTTCAGGCGACTGTTGCCCAGCAGTCTGCATCGGCGACCTATTCCGAGCGCGGTCAGGTCCCCAGCGTGCTGGGCAGCCTGTTGTCTCGTAAGGTTTAACTTCTTATTTTCTGCAGATGATCGCGCACTGAGCGTGCACTGAGCGAGTGCTGCGAGAATCGCGTTTTGATTAGTTTTGTTGATACGTTGCGTCGTTCTTAAGAACGGCGCGGATCCGGATCATGGCCTGGCTGTGGATCTGACTGATCCGACCTGGTGTCAGGTCCATCACATAGGCCACTTCCCGAAAACTTAGGTCTTCCTGGTAGTGCAGAGCCACCACCATGCGCTCTTTTTCAGGTAAGTTTTTGATCACGCCTGAGAGCTGAAGCGCGATCTGTTTAAACGACGTGATCTGAGAAGGGTCTGCGCCTTCTGCAATCGGCAGCAGGTGCTCTGGCACATCGTCAATCGCCGTCATGCCGACCATGGTGTCTAAGGTCTCGTGGTACTGATCAATCGTTAGTTCACAGGCATCGGCAATCTCTTGCTCGGTCGGTGATCGGCCCAGTTCCTGCTCAAGCCGGCGGACTGTTTTCTCAACGCCAGAGAGCTTATCGCGCTGGTTACGCGGCAGGATGTCGTTTTCACGGCAGCTGTCATAGATCGCACCGGTGATACGAAACCGGGCGTAGGCCTCGAAGTTCAGTCCCGGACGTGGCTCATAGCGTTTGATCGCATCGAGTAAGCCCATCATGCCTTCCTGGATCAGGTCATCCAGATCCACATTCGGCGGCAGACGCGAGGCAATCTGAAACGCGAGCTTACGAACCAAAGGCGCGTATTTCGCGACTGATTCACTCAGATCCGGTGTGACCGATTGTTGGTAGGCGTTTGGGCGGGGCGTCATCAGACAGAGGGCTCAAGGCGCATGGCAGTGCCCGCAAGTTTCGCATAAAGCGTCGCGGGCAGAATGAGCCCTGCCGGGTCCAGTGACTTATCCCTTGCGTAAGGAATGGTTACCGCGGGGATCCAGCCCGTCAGTTCTAAGGGCTGATCCATCAGACTCTTTGATGCAGACTCCAGCCGGTCAAAGGCTTCCTTGCCTTCCGTCTCGGATGCGCCCCCAACAATGACGACTGGGATGCGTGCGGCATCGGATCGGGTCGAAATGGAGCGGATGAATTCCAGCGCGTGAATCAGGCTCGCGTCTTCCGGCGCACAGACCACCAGGTGCAGCATCTCTTTTGCATAGGCGCGCAAGACGCCTTCTACAGGCTTGGTGGTCGCCAAAAGAATCTGGTCAAACTCTAAATTGGTTTTTGCCAGTCGTTCCATGAAGGAAGGGTGGCGCACCTTGCGATTGGCGTATGACCGCGCCATGCGAAGGCCCGTTGCAAACCACATGTTCTCTTCGACCTGACGGATCGCCTGAGGCAGTTGGATATCGTTTTCCATCACCTGGGCAATGTCATAACGCATCTTATAAGCGAGGCCCGTCATGCTTCGGCGATCTTGTAGCGGGACTTCGTCGATCAGCAGTACGCGTTGATCCTGCTGACGAAGCGCGTGGGCGGTCCCCAGTGTCATGGTCGCTGCCGTATCGGCATCTAAGGCACAGGCCATACAGATCATCCGTGGGCCTGCCGGACTGAACATACTGCGAAGACCTTCGGCCTGGTCTTCTCGAATTCCTGCGGGTGTGTTGTCTGACGCGTTAGCGGGTGAAGTAGCGGACGCAGAAGCTGACGGCTCTTGGGCTGCCGCTTCTGCCTGCTCCGCGGTTTGGCTTACGACGGTGTCTTCGACCATAGCGCGAGATTGTCAGCAAGGATGGCGGGAATCTGATCGGATGAGACACCGGAATCACCGGAAAGTGTTCTGGGCCGCATGGCCCGATGCGCCAGGTACTGGGTGTTCGGTGGGTTTAGATCTTCCGGCACTCGCTGACCATTCGAAATGAAAAGCAGCGGAAGCTCATATCGGATCAGACAGTCCAGAATTGGTGCTACGAGAGCGGCCTCGTCAGTCTTGGTCACAATCACCGACTTAATATGCTGGCTCGCGTCCGCTTGGTTGTGCAGCATGATCACGTCTTCCTGGGTGCGCAGATCGGTGGTGGCGCTCATCACTAGAATTCGGTGTGAGTTGCCAGAGCCTTTGGCTAGCATCTGGGCCTGATCCACCATCAGCGTATCCCGCTGACCAACCCCTGCGGTGTCCAGTAGAACAATCTTGCGTTTGGATGCCTCTTTAAGCTTTGCATCCAGGTCATCGCTATCTCGAATCGAGACTACGGGCAAGCCAAGAATTTTGGCAAAGACTTTGAGCTGCTCTTGCGCGCCAATACGATAAGTGTCCGTCGTCAGTAATGCCACCTGATTGCGGCCGTAACGCAGCACGCAACGTGCTGCGACCTTAGCCACTGTCGTCGTCTTACCCACACCGGTGGGGCCGATAAAGGTGAATACACCGCCTTGGTCAAAGACATCAATCGGGTCTTGGGTCTTAATCAGTACCTCAAGAATGTCACCAACGCGTTT
>JBDLRA010000009.1:0-11409 GCA_039800285.1 Pseudomonadota bacterium | reverse complement strand
ACTGGAACTTGATAGGACTTACAACTATGGAAATCACAGGCGCAGAGATCGTCGTGCGCTGCCTGCATGAAGAGCAGGTAGACCACATTTTTGGCTACCCCGGTGGAGCCGTCTTATACATTTACGACGAGATCTATAAGCAAAACAAGTTTAAACACGTCCTCGTTCGACATGAGCAAGCAGCGGTGCATGCTGCGGATGCCTACGCGCGCTCGACCGAGAAAGTTGGCGTTGCCCTGGTCACCAGCGGTCCCGGTGTGACGAACGCCGTCACGGGAATCGCCACGGCCTACATGGATTCGGTCCCGATGGTTGTGCTCTCGGGTCAGGTGCCAACGCATGCGATCGGACTGGACGCCTTCCAGGAATGCGACACGGTCGGCATCACACGTCCTTGTGTGAAGCACAACTTTCTGGTGAAAGATGTTCGCGATCTCGCCACCACGATTAAGAAGGCCTTCTATCTGGCGCGAACCGGTCGTCCCGGCCCTGTGCTGGTCGATATCCCAAAAGACATTACACGTGACCGTTGCAAGTTTGAGTATCCGAAGGAGATCTCGCTGCGGTCCTACAACCCCGTAGTCAAAGGTCACGCTGGTCAGATTAAAAAAGCCGTTCAACTGATGCTGCAGGCTGAGCGTCCTATGGTCTACACAGGGGGCGGCATCATCCTGGCCAACGCCTCTGCTGAGCTTCGCGAGCTCGTTGATCTGCTGGGTTACCCCTGCACCAACACGCTGATGGGTCTTGGTGCCTATCCCGCGACCGATCGGAAATTCCTGGGCATGCCTGGGATGCACGGGACCTATGAGTGCAACCTGGCGATGCAGAACTGCGATGTGCTGATCGGCATTGGTGCGCGATTTGATGACCGCGTGATCGGCAACCCGAAACACTTCGCTCAGAACCCGCGCAAGATTATTCACGTCGATATTGACCCGTCGTCGATCTCAAAACGGGTCAAGGTGGATCTGCCGATCGTGGGTGACGTACGCGAGGTACTTCGCGAGATGATTGCCCAGGTGAAAGAGGCGATCGCGGCAGGACACAAGCCCAATCAGAAAGCATTGGGTGAGTGGTGGGCACAGATTGATAAGTGGCGGGAGCGGAAGTGTCTTGGCTATGAACAAGGCCCGGATGTGATCAAGCCGCAGTTCGTTGTGGAGAAGCTGTGGGAAGTGACCAAGGGCGAGGCCTTTGTCACGTCCGATGTGGGTCAGCACCAGATGTTCGCAGCACAGTTCTATAAGTTTGATCACCCGCGTCGATGGATTAACTCCGGTGGCCTGGGCACGATGGGGGTAGGGCTTCCCTATGCCATGGGCGTGAAGCTCGCGCACCCGGATGCTGACGTTGCCTGTATCACTGGCGAGGGCTCGATTCAGATGTGTATCCAAGAGCTCTCGACCTGTCAGCAGTATCGACTGCCCGTGAAGGTCTTAAACCTGAACAATCGATATCTGGGCATGGTTCGTCAGTGGCAAGAGATTGAGTACGAGAGCCGCTATGCAGAGTCCTACATGGATTCCCTGCCTGACTTTGTGAAGCTCGCCGAGGCCTATGGCCACGTGGGCATGCAGATCACGAAGCCCTCGGATGTTGAGCCTGCGATTCGTGAAGCATTCAAGATGAAAGATCGTCTGGTCTTCATGGACTTCATCACGGATCGCGAAGAAAACGTCTGGCCGATGGTCCAGGCGGGTAAAGGTCTGTCCGAGATGTTGCTCGGTTCAGAAGATCTATAAGGGGGTAGAGATGAAACACATTATTTCTATCCTGATTGAAAACGAACCCGGTGCCTTATCTCGCGTGGTGGACTTGTTCGCAGCGCGCGCCTACAACATCGAAACACTGACGGTCGCGCCAACCGAGGACGCATCGTTGTCTCGAATGACCATTAGCACCAAAGGATCTGACGACACGATCGAGCAGATCACGAAACACCTGAACCGACTGATCGATGTGGTGAAGGTCGTGGACTTAGTTGAGTTTCCCTATATCGAGCGGGAACTGATGTTGATTAAGGTTCGCGCGGTCGGTAAAGAGCGTGAGGAGATGAAGCGGATGGCGGACATTTTCCGCGGCCGCATTATCGATGTAACGGAGCGGACCTACACGATCGAGCTCACGGGCGATAGCAGTAAGCTTGATGCCTTTATTGAGGCGCTCGAGGCGGACAGTATTTTGGAAACAGTGCGGACCGGCAGTTCGGGAATTTCCCGCGGCGATCGCACCCTGAAGGTTTAATGACGAAAAGGACTTGATATGAATGTTTTTTATGACAAAGACGCAGACCTGGCACTCATCAAAGGCAAGAAGATCGCCATCATTGGTTATGGCTCTCAGGGTCACGCACATGCGCTTAACCTGAACGACAGTGGCTGTAACGTTGTCGTCGGCGTTCGTAAAGGCGGGCCTTCCTGGGCTAAGGTGGAGAAGGCTGGTCTAAAGGCAGCCGAGATCAAGGACGCTGTAAAGGACGCAGACGTCGTGATGCTACTGATGCCGGATGAGCACATCGGTGCCGTCTATGCAGCGGAGATCGCCCCAGTGATTAAACAAAATGCTGCACTCGCTTTTGCGCACGGGTTTAACGTGCATTACGGCCAGGTCACACCACGTGCTGATCTTGATGTGATCATGATTGCACCCAAGGCGCCCGGTCACACGGTACGGGGCACCTATGCCCAAGGCGGTGGCGTTCCCTGTCTGATCGCTGTGCACCAGGACACAACGGGGAATGCTCGTGCGATTGCGCTCTCTTATGCGAGCGCCATTGGTGGCGGTAAGGCCGGCATCATCCAGACCAATTTCCGCGAAGAGACCGAGACCGACCTCTTTGGTGAACAAGCCGTCCTCTGCGGCGGTACGGTTGAGCTGATCAAGGCGGGTTTCGAGACCTTGGTCGAAGCCGGCTATGCGCCTGAGATGGCCTATTTCGAGTGCCTGCACGAGCTAAAGCTCATCGTTGACCTGATCTACGAGGGCGGTATCGCGAATATGAACTATTCGATCTCGAACAACGCCGAGTTCGGCGAGTACGTCACGGGACCGAAGGTGGTGACTGCTGAGACCAAGAAGGCGATGAAAGAGGCGCTGGTCAAGATTCAGACGGGTGAATACGCGAAAGAATTCATCCTGGAGAATCGTGCTGGCGCGCCGACCTTGTTGTCACGTCGTCGTCTGACTGCAGAGCATCCGATTGAGCAGGTTGGTGAGAAGCTTCGCGCGATGATGCCTTGGATCAAGGCGAACAAGCTCGTCGATCAGACGCGTAACTAAGGCGTCATCAAGACGACATCAAGAGGCTTTATGGCGCAAGAAGACGTTCGACAGTTCCCGCATCCCATCATCGCCCGCGAAGGCTGGCCCTTTGTTGTGGCGAGTCTTGCGCTTGCAGTGCTTGCGTCATGGCTTGACTGGACCATTGTTGCGGTTGTTCTCTGGGTGGCTGTGGTCTTTGTGGTGCAGTTTTTCCGCGACCCCGCAAGAGTGCCGCCCGTTGGGGAGGGTCTTATTACCTCCCCGGCAGATGGCCGGATTGTGGTGGTAGGCCGCGCGACAGACCCCATCACAGGACGCGAGAGCCTCAAGATCAGCGTGTTCATGAATGTTTTTAATGTCCACTCCAATCGCTCGCCCATCCAAGGACATGTGAAGCAGGTGCAGTATTTCGCAGGGTCCTTTCTGAATGCGGCAGTGGATAAGGCATCTGAGCAAAATGAGCGCAATGCCATCGTCATCGAGGATGCAGAAGGTCGTTCGTTGACCTGCATTCAGATTGCCGGGCTCATTGCGCGGCGGATCCTGTGTTACGTCAAACCGGGAGATGCGCTGGATCGTGGTGCCCGCTACGGGTTTATTCGTTTTGGATCACGGGTGGATGTCTATTGCCCGATCGGGACGGAGGCGCTCGTCTCTGTGGGCGATAAGGTCTCTGCGCACGCGACAGCGCTTGCCCGTTGGCCTAAGTCTTAACAGCGTCTAGCGATGAATCCACGGCTTCCCCGTCGACGAACAAGCATCTACCTGCTGCCGAATCTGTTTACGACGGGCTGCCTGTTCTCTGGATTCTTCGCGATTGTTCAGGCCATGAATGGCCAGTTCGCTGAGGCAGCGATCGCGATTTTTGTGGCGATGATCCTGGATAGCCTTGACGGTCGGGTCGCCCGTCTCACCAACACGACCTCTGACTTTGGTGCCCAGTACGACAGCCTGGCCGATATGGTGGCGTTTGGTGCTGCGCCCGCGTTGATTGTCTATATCTGGTCCCTGCAGAGCCTTGGTAAGTTTGGCTGGCTTGCGGCCTTCATCTACATCGCCGGTGCAGCATTACGTCTTGCCCGGTTCAATACCAACATTGCGATCGTCGATAAGCGATTTTTTCAGGGTCTTCCAAGCCCTGCCGCCGCCGCTTTATTGGCGGGGCTCGTCTGGGTGGCGACAGACCTTCGCGAGACCAAGTGGATTGACTGGTCTGCCAAGGATCTGCGTTGGCTCGTCTGGTCCGTCACCGTCTACGCTGGACTGACCATGGTCTCGAGCGTCCCGTTTTACAGCTTTAAGGAACTGAACCTGCGTCGCAGCGTTCCCTTTGTGGTGATCTTCTTGGTGGCGCTCGGGCTGGTGCTGATCTCCCAGGACCCACCGACGTTGTTGTTTCTGATGATGCTCTGTTACGGCCTTTCCGGCTGGGTGCTTTTCTTTTGGCGCAAGGCCAGGGGAGAGCGGGTTGAGGTGTTTGCAGAGCCGGACGAAAAGGATTTATAGTCTTGGCTATGCAAGTTCAGAACGCCCGCAACGCGGCTTCCTTCTCGCTGGCACTACTACTATCCCTAGGTCGACTGCGCCTCGGGCGCTAACTCTCGACCCCATCCCCGGCAGGCTCTTAGCCATGTCTGCGCCGGACAAGCTTAGAAGACAGACAATCCCGAATAACAGATGACCCCTGATTGGGCCTTGATGCGGCCTCATGGATAAGGAAGCGTGACATGAACGACAAACTGATTATTTTTGATACGACCTTGCGCGATGGCGAGCAGAGTCCAGGCGCCTCGATGACGAAAGACGAGAAGATCCGGATCGCAAAGCAGTTAGAGCGACTCCGCGTGGATGTCATTGAGGCAGGTTTTGCAGCAGCAAGCCCTGGCGACTTTGATGCGATTCGTTCCATTGCCGAGACGATTAAGCACAGCACGGTCTGCTCGCTGGCCAGGGCTTCGGAAAAAGATATCCGTGCGGCGGGCGAGGCGATCAAGCCTGCGGCAAAGGGCCGGATTCACACGTTTATCGCGACAAGCCCAATCCATATGGAGAAAAAACTCCGTATGAGCCCGGATCAGGTCGTGGAGGCGGCCGTGAAGGGCGTGAAGATGGCGCTTGAATACACACCCGATGTGGAGTTTTCCGCTGAAGATGCCATTCGAAGTGATGTGGATTTCTTGGTGCGGATCTTCACCGAGGTCATCAAGGCGGGTGCGACAACGATCAATGTGCCGGATACGGTTGGCTACAGTGTTCCAGGGCTGCTCGGAGGGATGTTTAAAGAGATCATCAGTCGCACGCCAGGCTCCGATCGCGTGATCTGGTCGACGCATTGCCATAACGATCTGGGGATGGCGGTCGCCAATTCGTTGTCGGCTGTTCTCAATGGGGCCCGTCAGGTGGAGTGCACCATCAATGGTCTTGGAGAGCGGGCGGGTAATGCCAGCTTAGAGGAGATCGTGATGGCGGTGAAGGTCCGCCAGGATATTTTCAAATGTGACACGCAGATTGACACCACGCAGATTGTCAGCGCCTCACGTCTTGTGTCCCAGATCACAGGCTACCCGGTTCAACCGAATAAGGCTGTCGTTGGGGCAAATGCCTTTGCCCATGAGTCAGGCATTCACCAAGACGGCGTGCTTAAGCATCGCGAGACCTACGAGATCATGCGGGCTGAAGATGTGGGCTGGAGCACCAATAAGATTTCTCTGGGTAAGCTCTCGGGCCGCAATGCCTTCCGCCAGCGATTAACGGATCTGGGCATTGAGTTTGATTCTGAGCAGGCCTTAAATGACGCTTTTGCCCGGTTTAAGGATCTTGCCGATCGCAAGTCCGAGATTTTCGACGAGGACCTTCAGGCCTTGGTCTCTGGGGATTCGATCGAGGAGGCCGACGAGCGTTACCGATTCCTTTCCTTATCCCAGCATTCCGAGACCGGTGAGCGGCCAGAGGCCCAGGTTGTCTTCTCGGTGGACGGGGCGGAGGTGAGCTCTAAGGCCCAGGGCAATGGCCCGGTGGATGCCACGGTGAATGCGATTGAGTCCCAGGTGGCAAGCGGATCCGAGCTCTTACTTTTTTCGGTCAATGCCATCACGACCGGCACAGAGTCCCAGGGCGAGGTCACCATGCGCCTGTCCAAGGCGGGCCGGATCGTCAATGGCGTCGGGGCGGATCCCGATATCGTCGTGGCCTCGGCCAAGGCCTATCTCAATGCCCTGAACAAGCTGGAAAGCAAGGCAGAGCGCCTGAATCCCCAGCTGGTCTAGTCTCGGGTGGCCTGGTGACTCGCCAGGCCACCATTTTTTCTATACAATTCAAGGAGTTGCTTCTTTTCCTTGGCGTTGATGTTGATCAGCGGTTGATCAGCGCTCCGGGGAAGCAGCCTTCGCACGGCAGGCCCTGGCAGGTCTGACCGCAAGTTATCGGCATTTCTCAGGAGAACACCATGCCCGTTGCCACGTTAAATAAGCCCGCCATCATGGCGGAGTATCAGCGCGCCAAGAACGATACCGGATCGCCCGAAGTTCAGGTCGCACTGCTGACAGCCCGAATCAACGATCTGACGGATCACTTCAAAGCCCACGCCAAGGATCACCATTCCCGCCGTGGTCTGCTGAAAATGGTTAGCCGTCGTCGTAAGTTACTGGATTACCTAAAGCGAACGGATGTGCAGGGCTACCGATCGCTGATCGAGCGTCTGGGTCTCCGTAAGTAATTGTTTGTGGAGCCCCCAATCGCGTCCGCCCTGGTTTTGAGAAGTTGATGGACCTGAAATGCCTGCCCGGATGTTCCGTGCGGGCATTTTTATTATTGAGTGAAGGAAATCGTTGTGTTTAATATTGCTAAAGAAGAGTTTCAGTATGGCCAGCACAAAGTTGTGCTGGAGACGGGTGAGATCGCTCGTCAAGCGACCGGTGCGGTGCTGGTCAATGTCGAAGATACGATTGTTCTGGCGACCGTTGTCGCCGCAAAGTCTGCCAAGCCTGGGCAGGACTTTTTCCCCTTAACCGTTGATTACATTGAGAAGACCTACGCGGCTGGAAAAATCCCCGGCGGCTTTTTCAAGCGTGAGGGGCGTCCCTCTGAGAAAGAGACGCTGACATCGCGTCTCATCGACCGTCCGCTTCGTCCGCTGTTTCCAGATGGTTTCTACAACGAGGTGCAGGTTGTCTGTACCGTGATCTCGTTAAATCCCGAGATCGATCCTGACATTCCCGCCATGATTGGTGCATCGGCTGCGATGGCGATCTCTGGCGTTCCGTTTAATGGCCCGATTGGTGCAGCCCGCGTTGGCTACATCGATGGTCAGTATGTGCTGAACCCGACGGCAACCCAGTTGAAGACCTCGCGCATGGATCTGGTAGTGTCCGGCACGGAGTCCGCGGTATTGATGGTCGAATCCGAGGCCGATCAGCTCTCCGAAGAAATCATGTTGGGTGGTGTTGTGTTCGGACACGAGCAGGGTCGTCTCGCGATTGCAGCAATCAATCGCTTGGTCGAGAAGGCCGGCAAGCCCGAGTGGGACTGGAAGCCCGCCGAAAAAGACGAGGCTACGATCACTCGGATCAAAGCGCTTGCCGAGGCGCCCATTAAGGCGGCTTACGGGATCCGTAACAAGCAGGAGCGTTCACAGACGCTGAAGACGATTTATTCCGACGTTGAGACAAAGATCGCGGAAGAGGCTGCTGCCTCCGGTCGCGATGTTGACGGTAACCTCGTTGCCGAAACGCTCTTTGCACTCGAAGCGAATGTGGTTCGCTCGCAGATTCTGAATGGTGAGCCCCGAATCGATGGTCGTGACACCCGCACGGTGCGTCCGATTGCCATTCGTACTGGTGTGCTTCCCAGAACGCACGGAACTGCTTTGTTTACCCGCGGTGAGACGCAGGCGTTGGTGGTGGCCACACTTGGCACAACGCGTGATGAGCAGATTATTGATGCCCTCTCGGGTGAGTACCGTGATCGCTTCATGCTTCACTACAACATGCCCCCGTATGCGACCGGTGAGACCGGCCGTGTGGGAACACCGAAGCGTCGTGAGATTGGCCATGGCCGTCTTGCCAAGCGTGCACTGGTTGCCGTGCTGCCAAGCCCCGAGGAATTTGCTTATTCCATGCGTGTGGTTTCCGAGATCACGGAATCCAACGGATCGTCATCGATGGCATCGGTCTGTGGTGGCTGTCTTGCACTGATGGATGCCGGTGTGCCCCTGAAGGCTCACGTTGCCGGTATCGCCATGGGACTGATCAAAGAGGGTGGGCGGTTTGCCGTGTTGACCGACATTCTTGGTGATGAGGACCACCTTGGCGATATGGACTTCAAAGTCGCTGGTACCGAGGCAGGCGTTACGGCGCTTCAGATGGACATCAAGATCCAGGGCATCACCAAAGAGATCATGCAGGTTGCCTTAGCACAGGCCTTAGAGGCTCGTCTGCACATTCTTGGCAAGATGAAGGGTGCGCTGGATCATGCGCGTGAAGAGCTCTCTGAGTTCGCACCGCGTCTTTACACCATGAAGATCAATCCGGAGCGTATCCGTGATGTGATCGGCAAGGGCGGCGCCACGATTCGCGCGATCACGGAGGAGACTGGTACCCAGATCGATATCTCCGAGGATGGTTCGATTACCGTTGCTGCAACGACGGGCGATGCCGCACGTGCTGCGATCAAGCGTATTGAAGAGCTCACCACTGAGGTTGAGGTGGGTAAGACCTATGACGGCACGGTGCTGCGTTTGCTTGAGTTCGGTGCGATCGTCTCGATCCTGCCTGGTAAGGATGGTCTGTTGCACATCTCTCAGATTGCAAACGAGCGCGTCAATGCCGTTGCGGACTACCTGAAGGAAGGTCAGTCGATTCGTGTGAAGGTCCTCGAAGCGGACGATAAGGGTCGTCTACGTCTGTCGATGAAAGCCCTTCTCGAGCCCGAGGCTTCTCCTGAGGCACCGGCAGCACCGCAGGCCTGATGCTAAAATCTGGTGCATCGCAACGCCGGCCTTGGGTGGTCGGCAACTGGAAGATGAACGGCAGCATCGCCGCGAATGAGGCGCTGCTGTCGACCCTTCTCAGCCAGATCGAGGTCGATGCGCCAAGAGCTGACGTCCAGTGCGGTGTGGCAGTGCCGTTTCCGTATTTATTTCAGGCAGCTGTTCGGCTGAAAGGCCATTCGGTGGCCTGGGGTGCTCAAGACGTTTCAACTGAGAACTCAGGGGCGTTTACGGGAGAGGTTTCCGCCGCGATGTTGTCGGAGTTCGAGTGTTCGTTTGCGCTTGTCGGTCACTCTGAGCGTCGGGCGCGTCACGGAGAAACGGATGTTGTGGTGGCCCAAAAGGCCAGCCAGCTGTTGGGCGCAGGGATAACACCTGTTGTCTGCGTGGGGGAGTCACTCTCCGTAAGAGATGCGGGGACTGCTGAAGCGGTGGTCTGTGCCCAGGTGGAGGCGGTTGCCAGTGTGCTTGAGAAGTCGAATCAGTTGCACCTAGCAGCGTTTGCCTATGAGCCGATCTGGGCGATTGGTACGGGGCGAAGTGCAACACCTGATCAGGCTGAGGCCATGCATCGAGCGATCCGGCAGTCGCTGTCCCGGATCAACGCCGAGGCGGCGCAGACGGTGCGCGTGTTGTACGGCGGTAGTGTGAAGGCGGCAACGGCGGCAGAGTTGTTTGCCCAAGAGAATATTGACGGTGCCCTGGTTGGGGGTGCTGCATTAAGTGCGACAGAGTTTCACCAGATCCTCTGCGCGGTAAAGGAATAGAAATGGGTTGGCTTGCGAATTTAGTGTTGACGGTTCAGGTGATCAGTGCGATCGGCATCATCGTCTTGGTGCTGCTTCAACAAGGTAAGGGCGCTGATATGGGTGCGGCCTTCGGTTCCGGATCGTCCGGTAGTCTTTTCGGTGCGTCGGGATCGGCTAACTTTTTAAGCCGGATGACGGCAGTCCTGGCGACGATATTTTTTATTGCGACACTTGGGATTTCGCTTATCGCGACGAAGAACCAGGCCCCGTCGGGTGCCGGTAGCGTGATGGAAGCCTCGGAAGTACCCACAGGTGTTCCTGCTCCGGCGTCCACTGGGGGGTCGAGTGTACCTGCAGTGCCTGTGGATAGCGTTCCGAAAAAATAATCAGTGACGGGGTAAGATGTAGGTCTGGATTTTGGCTGTTTTCGGTCAGAATTCAGGAAGTAGTGAAGGTGGGGAGTTTTGAAGCCGACGTGGTGGAATTGGTAGACACGCTGTCTTGAGGGGGCAGTGGCGAAAGCTGTGCGAGTTCGAGTCTCGCCGTCGGCACCAAAAATAAAACATAAGATCGTCCGGGGATAGAGACGTGAACTTAGAACAATACCTTCCGGTGTTGCTGTTTATTCTTGTTGGCGCTGGCATCGGCGTTGCCTCGATGTCTGTCGGCAAGATTCTTGGGCCTAACCGCCCCGATAGCGAGAAGCTCTCCCCATACGAGTGCGGCTTTGAAGCCTTCGAAGATGCAAGGCTTCAGTTCGACGTCCGCTATTACCTCGTTGCCATTCTCTTCATCCTGTTTGATCTCGAGATTGCCTTCCTTTTTCCTTGGGCCGTGGCGCTTAAGGACATTGGGCTATTCGGCTTTATCTCGATGATGATTTTTTTAGGAATTCTGGTCTTGGGCTTCATCTACGAGTGGATGAAGGGTGCCCTGGACTGGGAGTGATCAACGTAAACGCTGCGACCGTTCGGAGAATCTAGACGATGGCCATTGATGGTGTTTTCAAGGAAGGGTTTCTGACAACCTCTGCGGATCAGATCATCAATTGGACGCGGACGGGATCGCTCTGGCCGATGACTTTCGGTCTGGCCTGCTGTGCAGTAGAGATGATGCATGCCGGTGCCTCTCGTTACGACCTGGACCGATTCGGCGTGGTGTTTCGTCCCAGTCCCCGTCAGTCAGATCTGATGATTGTCGCGGGAACCCTCTGCAACAAGATGGCGCCCGCGATGCGAAAGGTCTATGACCAGATGCCAGAGCCCCGTTGGGTGATCTCGATGGGATCGTGTGCCAACGGTGGCGGCTATTACCACTACAGCTACTCCGTGGTTCGCGGCTGTGATCGCATTGTGCCGGTCGATATCTATGTTCCGGGTTGTCCACCGACGGCCGAGGCATTGATCTACG
>JBDLRA010000008.1:0-4235 GCA_039800285.1 Pseudomonadota bacterium | reverse complement strand
ATCAAGGGGCAAGACGTGTAACCGTTATAGATCGCGCTTGATGGTTTGCCTGAGATGTCAGCAATTAGGTGATCGACGGCAACCGGTACCTGCCATTTCACGCTGGCCGCGGTCTTGCCTTTCGGGACTCCTGCGACGTCACCAACCGCAAAAATATTTGGATAGCGAAGGTGGCGTAGCGTGGATTTATCGGTCTCGACCCAGCCATCGGCGGCATTTGGCCCAGCCGTCCATGGAAGTGGACTTTTGCGAATCACTTCTGGTGCCCGCATCGGCGGGACGACATTAATGAAGTCATATCCCTGTTCAACCTTTCCGTTTGGCGTCAGATAGGTCGCGATCCGTCGCTGAGGGTCTATTGATTTGAGGACATGGTCATAGTTCACTTTTACGCCGCGATTCACGAAGAGCATGCGCACCTTTTCCGAGACAATCGGAACCCCGAAGAGCGTGGTGTTCTGCGCCATGTAGATGAGCTCCGCTTTTTTCCGAACCCCTTCGCGCCGAAGTCGATCGTCTGTAATGAAGGTGTACTTCAGAGGTGCTCCGGCACATTTCATCTCGCCGAGTGGGCGGCCAAAGAGCCCGATACCGCCCTTTTTGGAGAACTCGGACATCGCCTGCCAGGTCGCCGCAGCGCCGTCGGGTCCAAAATAGACGCTTCCAAGACCGTTCTTTCCAATCAGATTGGTATCCATCCCCTCAATACCGGCATAGTTGAGCTCTAGGCCCGAGGCAACGATGAGATAGTCATAGGGGACTTCGCGACCAGAATCGGTTGTCACTTTATTGGCCTCTGGGTCAATCTCTTGGGCGCGTTCAGAGATCCATTCCACGCCCTTTGGCACATAGTCTGCTGTCATCGAGACGCTGTAGTCACGTGGTTTGATACCCGCAGCGATCAGCGTGTAACCTGGCTGGTAGTAGTGTTCCTTGCGTGGATCCACAAGGGTGATCACTGCACCCTCAAGTCGTTGTGCCAAGTTCGCTGCTGCAGCGAGTCCAGCTGCACCAGCACCAAGGATCACAATACGCGCAGTCGTTTTTATCTTTGCTGCCTGAGCCTGTGGGGCGGCAATGGTAACTAACGGAAGCGCGGCAATCCCGCCTATAAAGCGGCGACGATTAACGGCGGATATTGGTGTTTTACTGGTCATAGACCCCTCCCGGGAGAACGACTTAGAATTGTGAAAATTACTCTAGCAAGGGATACGCAAAGTCTCTAGGCACTTGGCGTGACATTTATGACTTGCATCAACCATTGACGACAAAGACCATGATTGATCATCTAGACCACCTTGTGCTAACCACTGCCGATGAGGCGGCCTGCGCGGATTTCTATACGCGGGTGATGAGAATGCGCCTGGAGTCATTCATTGGTGGCACGCCGCCCGTGGAACGCAAGGCGTTTCAGTTTGGGAATCAAAAGATCAATCTACACATCAAAGGGAAAGAGTTCGAGCCGAAGGCTGACCATCCCACGCCGGGGTCACTTGACCTTTGTTTTATTGCGACGGTTCCACTCGAAGATGTAATTCGTCATTTGCAGGCAGAGCAATGGCCGATCATCGAAGGCCCGGTTTTGCGCACTGGCGCACGGTCTAAGATTCGGTCGGTCTACATCCGTGACCCGGATCAGAATCTGATTGAGATCAGTGAAGAAGTATCTCCTGCGACATCGCAATGAAGATGACGACTTATCCGTTTACCCAACTGGATGTTTTTTCCGCGCAACCCTTACGTGGAAATCCGCTAGCTGTTGTCCATCAGGCAGATACGTTGGTGGAATCTCAGATGCAATCGTTCGCAAAGTGGGCGAACTTATCGGAGAGTACTTTTCTGATGCAGCCGACGGCGTTGGATGCAGACTATCGTGTTCGGATCTTCACGCCTGGTGGGGAGCTTCCGTTTGCTGGTCATCCGACGCTGGGGTCTTGTGCAGCATGGCTCTCGGCAGGTGGGAAACCCAAGCAGCGGGACGTGATTGTTCAGGAGTGTGGCATTGGCCTTGTTCGCGTTCGGCGCAGTGGTGATCGACTGTCTTTCGCAGCACCCCCGTTAGTTCGTCGCGGGCCTCTTGACGCATCCCTACTGGAACGGATTATTGCTGGCCTGGGAATTCAACCGAGTATGGTGCTTGCCCACCACTGGGTTGATAACGGCCCAGGATGGTGTGCCGTCATGCTGGATTCGGCTGAGCGTGTCTTGCGGGTAAGACCAGATCCGGTGGCTGTTCGTGATCTCAAGCTTGGGCTAATTGGCCCCACACGCACTGGTGCGGAAACCGATTTCGAAGTGCGAGCGTTTGTTGGTCCGTTAGGAATTGCGGAGGATCCGGTTACAGGAAGTTTGAATGCAGGTCTTGCCTCTTGGTTGATCCCCGCGGGACTTGCGGCGTCAAGCTATGTTGTCTCTCAGGGATCGGTATTAGGACGTGCTGGTCGTGTCTTTATCGATCAGGACGGAGATGACATCTGGGTTGGCGGCGATGTCTCGACTTGTATTTCAGGGCACGTGTTTTTATAACGGCTGTCGCTTAAAACCCGACTGCTGCGCCATCACGTCGGCTATCGCTGGCGGCGACATAACCATCATCTAGGTCATCCGATAAGCGCCAGATAAACTGGCCCGCACCGAAGTCCATATAGGGATCCGGCTGCGGCATGATCGCGTGCCCGTAATCACGAAGCGCCTCAATCAGGTCCGGCTGCATGGTTGTTTCAACATCCAGCGCCAATCCGCGGTTAACTTTCCACCGTGGCGCATCGCAGGCGGCCTGTGGGTTCTGATGAAAATCAATCATGCGAACCAGCGTCTGAAGATGTCCTTGAGGCTGCATATTGCCCCCCATCACCCCAAAACTCATCTGCGGCTTTCCATCTCGCATTAAGAATGCAGGAATGATGGTGTGGAAAGGGCGTTTGCCGGGGGCGACGCAGTTTGGATGTTTCGGATCTACCGAGAAACCATGCCCTCGATTCTGGAGCGATACCCCGACATCAGGAACAACGACACCAGAGCCGAATCCCATGTAGTTCGACTGAATGAAGGAGACCATCATTCCGTTCCGGTCTGCGGCCGTCAGATAAATTGTGCCACCGGGTGGTGGCAGACCGTGCTCAAAGTTGGTTGCTTGATTGGGTTTGATCCGCTTGGCCAAATCTCGTAGGCGACCCTTGTCAAGAAGATCAGCGGGTGTGACCTTTGTCATGTAACGAGGATCCGCAACGTGCTGGTAGACCTCTGAGAAGGCGGCCTTCATCGCTTCGATCAAAAGATGCTGCGTTCTGATCGAGTCCACGTTAGATTCCGTGAGGTCGAATTCGGACAGAATGCCCAGCGCCATCAGTGCTGCAATCCCTTGTCCGTTCGGCGGGATTTCGTGCAAGGTGACGCCGTGATAGTCCTGCGAGATGGTTCCAACCCAGTCTGGGCGGTATGCGGCCAGATCTTGCGCCGTCATAGCACCGCCATGTTCACGCGCGAAGCGGACGATGGATTCCGCCGTTTCGCCGAGATAGAAATCTTTCCCTTTTGTCTTGGCGATGCGACGAAGTGTTGCTGCTGCGGCGGGCATCGAAAATCGCTCACCAATGGCGGGAGGCCTTCCTTTCGGGAGAAAGGTTTGCGCAAAGCCTGGCTGTGACTGAAGGATATCTGCCTGAGGTCCCCACTTCCGATGGACAAATGGCGTGATGCCGTAACCGCGTTCCGCGAGTGCGATCGCAGGGGCGAGGAGATCCTCAAAGGGGAGTGTGCCGAATCGATCATGCAGTGCAGCCCAGCCACCGACGGCACCGGGAACAGTCACGGCACCCCAGCCGCGTTGTGGGATTTTTCCGCCGTGATGGCGCTCAAAGTATTGGAGGTCCCAGGCGCTTGGCGCCATACCAGACGCGTTCAGGCCATGTAATTGCTGCCCATCCCAGATAATCGCGAAGCAGTCACTTCCGAGACCGTTGGAGATGGGTTCAACGATGGTCATTGCTGCTGCTGTGGCGATCGCCGCCTCTACAGCGTTGCCGCCTGCAGCAAGAATACGCAACCCAGCTTGTGCCGCAAGCGGTTGCGATGTTGAGACCACATTACGCGCGAAAATTGGAGTCCGCAGCGTCGGGTAGGGCTGCTGCCAGTCGAATTGCATAGGGTTACCTCACGCGCGGGTCAGTGGTTCGCCAATTGAAGCGTCAGTCGATCCAGTTGGTTTCTTTTGGAATAAAGATCCACAGTAAGAG
>JBDLRA010000007.1:0-2570 GCA_039800285.1 Pseudomonadota bacterium | reverse complement strand
ACGTCAGTCTGCACAGCGCATTGATGGCGCAAGTGGTGTGTCCGCGTCGCAGTCAGCAGAAGCGGCTGCCGCACGCGCTGAGTCTCGTCTCGAGGCCGCCCGTGCTTCACTGGGATCTGGCCCCCTGAACGTGGAGGTTCTTAAACTGACGCGCCAGGGTGGTGGTCGTGCCGTGCTGGAAGTGACCCCTCCGAACCAGGGCCCAATTCGTCTGGATCTGCAATTAGATGGTGCCGGTCGCGCAAGCCTGATTGTTGAAGGCTTAACGGAAAGCATGAAGGCGCGCTTAGAGAGCAGCGCCCACTTCCTTCGCCAAGATATGGCCCAGATGGGCCTTGCCTTAAACCTGGAGATGCGCGAACGTAATGACAGTAACGCCTCGGCCCAGAGCTTTGCGCAAGGGTTTGGCCAGTCGGGTCAGGGCAGTAATAGCCGCGGCAGTTCCGCTCAGTCGGGATCTGCCACAAGCGGTCAGGACATTGGGAATCTTCCTGGCCAAAGAAAATCGAATGTCGTTGAAGACGGCGTTCATCTGGTTGCTTAATGCATATCGTTAACTATTTGCCAAATTCATTGAGAGAGCATCATGGCTGAAGAAAACGCACTTCCTCAAGACGCTGCCGCGGCAGCGATGGCACCGGCACCTGCCGCTGCCCAACCGCCTGCGGAGCCCCCAAAGCCCAAGAGCAAAAAGAAACTGATCTTCATCATCCTTGGGGTGGCGGTTCTGGTCGGTGGTGGCGTGGGCTACAGCATGTGGTCCAAGAGCAAAGAAGAGGCTGCCCGTAAACAGGCAGAGCTCGAGGCAACGCCCGAATACCAGCTTAAAAAGCAGATGGAATTCCGTAAGGAAAATAAACCACCACGCTTTATCAAAATGGATGAGTTCACCGTGAACCTCCCTGGTCGCGGCGGCGAGCACTATCTGCAGACCCAGATCGTTCTGCGTACTGGCGATGCTGATACCGAGGGCAAGATCAAGAATTTCCTGCCGGTGATTCGGGACAAGATCATCCTAGTGCTGTCATCCCGCACGATGCAGGAGCTGGCCACCGTCGAAGGGAAGAACGCAATGGCCAAAGAGATTGCTCTGGTGATCAATTCGATCATCGAGCCTCAGCTCACGGCGATCTACATTCTTCAGCAGCGTCTTGAGTCGGCAGAGCTATCGAACCTGGAGCGTCTTGGCGCAGTACCAAAGACCACCACGGCCGGTGAGCGTCTGAGTCAGACAGCGATCGAGGCTGCCGCCCAGTACTGGAAGGTCACAGAAATGGATCTCCCCGTGCAAGGTGTGCTCTTTGACCGCCTGGTCATGCAGTAATGCCCTTTATTACAGGACGCTTGATCACACTTGATCTGAGACATCATGGCTGAAAACGAAAATCAAACCCCCGAAGGCGAAAAGTCGTCGACCGCCCAGGAGCCCATGGAGCAGACCATGAGCCAGGTTGACGGAATGGATGCCGCGTATCGGGCTAAGGTCGACGAGCAAAAGAGCATGTTCGACAAGCTGGTGCGTCTGTCGCGCCGGCGCATGCCCACGCTAGAGCTGATCCACGAGAAGTTTGCGCGGACCGTGCGTCTGACCCTGTTCAATATGATCCGCTCCCCGGTAGAGGTGCGAGTCCATCTGCCGAAGGTCAAAAGCTACGCCCAGTTTGTGAGCGAGTTTCCTGACCGTACGAATATCAACATCGTGAATATTCGTTCGCTGCGGGGCACAGGCTGCTGGTGTATCGATCCAGGTGTGATCTATATCGCCATTGACAATATGTTCGGTGGGGAAGGACGCTTAAAGCCCAGAACCAGCGTGAAGGAATACACGGCGACTGAGCTTCGGATTGTTCGTCGAATCATGGACGGCCTATTGAATGAGTATGAAAAGGCCTGGAAGTCTGTGCATGAGATGAAGTTTGACTTCATGCGCCAAGAGACAAACTTTGCCTTTGCAAAGATCACAAGCCCCGAAGAAATGGTCATGCATGCCAAGTTCACGATCGACATTAATGGTCGTGAAGGGGATGTGGATCTGTGCATCCCGTTCTGGGTCTTGGAGCCCTTGAAAGGCGTCCTGTACGAAAACATGCAGCTGGTCACTGAGCCCGATAAGGTCTGGGTGGACAAACTGAATAACGAAGTCCAGTCCGCTCAGGTGCAGGCCGTTGCAGTGCTGGCCCGCAAAGAGATGCTGTTGGGGGATGTGCTCTCGATGGCGGTGGGCGAGATTATTCCGATTGAGATTGTGGATCCGGTAACGGTCTATGTGGATGGACTCCCCGTGATCCGTGGCAAGTACGGGGTCAAGAATGGCCGCTATGCCGTGAAGGTTCAGAGTATTAAGCATCCGGTGGAGTACTTAAAGGCGCCGCTTGAACGGGGTCGACTGGGTCCCAGCATGATGCGGGGCGAAGAGCGTGGCGACCTGTACGAGCGGTCCGCGGCACGCGCCGGCGAGACCTTTGAGGCCGCCATGAAAGATGACGCATTAGGTGCCGAGGCAGTAGCACCTGCAACAACTAACTAACCACCAGGTTTGAAGGAAAGGAAGAATTACCATGGCAGAGAAC
>JBDLRA010000006.1:0-3130 GCA_039800285.1 Pseudomonadota bacterium | reverse complement strand
TGGACAAGGGACGTTGGCTCAGGGACCAAGACAGGGAGTTTTCTCCCTTCAGTCCCGGCACTGAATCAGAGTCGCCATCTGGGCGCCTGTTCGCAGTGCTGGATCTCACCGCCGATATGGGCATGGTCTCCGCTGCCGATATCGTGCACGTCATGGGGGTGCCGCGTCCCAGCGCGCATCGTCTGATTTCGACGCTGGAGACACTGGGCTATCTTCAGCGAACCCCGATTCGTGGAAAGTACGCGGCATCGTCTCGGCTCCTTCGGTTGTCGAACCGCCTGATGGCGTCAACTGCAGTCTATGCGCCGATCAAGGCGCTCTTAGCGTCGCTGTCTCAGCGCACTGGGGAGGCGCACCAGATTGCAGTGATGTCGCGTGGTGAGGTGGAATATTTTGATGTCATGGAGCGCTCTACCGTGACGCTACACCTTCAGCCTGGTCAACACGCCCCCTTGTATTGCACAGTGAGTGGCGCTGTCTTTCTTGCGGCGATGGACGATCAGTTGGTAGAGGACTATCTCTCGACGGGCCCGTGGCCAGCTGTGACGCCGTATTCCATTACGGAGCCGTCTGCGCTAAGAAGTCGGGTGCAGCAGGTTAGGGCGCGCGGTTACGCGCTTACAGAGTCTGAGTTTGTGCTTGGCGTCATTGCGGCTGCCGTTCCGGTAAGAAATGTAGAGGGCCGTGTCGTTGCCTCCCTAGGACTTCGTTCCTCGAACGCGCGAAAAACAATCGAAGAAGTCGCCGAGCTCGTGCCCGTGATGCTGACGTACGCGAGTCGTATTGGTAAGTTGCTCTGACAACTCAGAGGACAAGGCGTTGTGGCGGGAGTGCCTGCTCGCGAATTCCATCTTCAGTGAGATCAACGCGCCAGCCACGACCCGATGCACTGGTACTCACGACGCGAGCCAGTTTCTGATCGATGAAATGAAGACCAACGCCGTCATCGGCGGCGACTCCTGCAGACACTTTTCCTTTTGAAATCATCTTTTGAAATGCGGGGCGGCGGTCTACTTCGCCGTCATAGTGCGGGCAGTTGCTTCCCTCAAGAAAGCCAAGGCAGGGCATTGCTGTCAGCGGCCCCGCGATGGAGTCCGTGATGCCCTGTTCAAACCAACAAATGGAGCCTGCGCTCCAGCCACTGAGGACAACGCCCTCGCGCCAGGCGGTGTGCAGGATCTTATCGAGTCCCCAGTCACGCCAGACGGCAAGCATGCTACGGGTGTTACCCCCGCCAACGAAGATGGCGTCTTGTTCCAGAATAAAAGACTTCAGGTCGCGAGGCGTCCGCTGAAACAACGGTAGGTGCGTGGGTTGGCAGTCAAGCTGGCTTGCGGACGCGTAATAGCGCAGTCGAATTGTCTCGGCGTCGCCATGGGCGGTCCCGATGAAACAGACCTTCGGTTTTTTCTTCTTGGTCTGTTTCAAAATGTAGTGAAGCATTGCGGGCGGCGTAGCATCCAGCGGCAGTGCCGCGCCACCAATGGCGATGATCTGTTTTTTCATGATGGATCCGTAAGGTCGGTAAGAATCAATTGAAGGGCCTGGGTCATCGTCTCTCGCGTCATAGACGGCACGGGCCCCGTTTTCCAGCGACTTGCTTGTTCGGGTAACACGGGTAAGTGAATAAACCCTGATCGGACTGACGCTCCCTGGAATTGGTGCTGCAGGTGATAAAAGACATGGTTACAGACGAAGGTTCCGGCCGATAGCGACAGCGACGCGGGAATCCCTGCGGCCGTCAGGCATTTCGCCAGTCGCTGAATCGGGAGCGTTGTGCTGTAGGCGGTAGGGCCCGTCGCCTCGATCATCTGTTCCTGCGGCTGATTGCCTTTGTTATCCGCGATCCTTGCGTGATCAAGATTCACTGCGAAGCGTTCAAACGAGATGTCCGATCGTCCCTCTGCTTGTCCCAGAGAAATCACGATTGCCGGATCCAGTGCGCGAATGGCGCGATCAATCACCTGAAGCGATTCTTGAAAGACACAGGGCAGTTCAAGCGCGTGTACCTGCCAAGATCCAAAGCGCTGCTGGTCAAACACCTGGGCGACCTGCCATGACGGATTAATGGATTCCCCGGCAAAGGGCTCGAATCCGGTAAGAAGAATGTTCATCCTGGAGGGTTGCTCGGCGTTAAAGTTGTATGGCAGTTGTTGGGACTAGGGGTCACGCCTATTATAAGGATCGATGATAGGAGGAGCGATGAACAACACAGTGCTCACAGAAGCAAGCCAGGTATCAAAGCTGGTGTCGGCGGATACGGACCTCGTGGAGTATTACTTTGAACGAGGCTTTACGGATGGGCTCCCTGTGGTGCCGCCAACGGCCGAGAAGGTCGCTGCAATCGTCCAGGTCCTTGGTGGCGATCCTCAGTTTGTCGAAGCGCGAATCGCCCCGAGGTGGGGGGAACTGACGCGCGAAGTATTGGCGATCAATATGGTCATGGCGGGATGTCTGCCGGAATATGCGCCTGTTGTTCTCGCTGCAGTGAAAGCGCTGACCGATCCTGCCTTTAATCTCAATGGCGTTCAGGCGACGACCCATGTCGCAGCCCCGTTGCTCGTGGTGAATGGTCCGATTGCAAAGACCATTGGCATGAATGGTGGCGGCAATGCGTTTGGTTCGGGTAATCGTGCAAATGCCACGATTGGCCGTGCAATTCGTCTCATCATGCTGAACGTCGGTGGGGGCTGGCCCGGAGATCTCGATAAAAGTACGCTTGGGCACCCTGGAAAATATACCTATGCGGTCTGTGAGAACGAATCTGAGAGCCCCTTGGCTCCATATCACGTTGAGCATGGCTATAAGCCGGAGGAGTCGACTGTCTTTGTGATGGCCGCGGAGGCCCCGCACAGCGTCACCAACCATATCTCGAATGACCCCGAAGGAATTCTCGATACGATGTGCTCGGCGATGAGTACGATCGCCTCGAATAGTGCGGTGCTGGGTGGGCACATCGCCGTCGTTCTCGGGCTTGAGCATGCCAACACGATTGCCAAGCATGGCTGGTCTCGCTCGGATATCCGCCACTATCTATTCCATAACCACGGCAATCGATTTATTGATCTTGCCTATGGTCATCGGTACGGTAAGGTCTACAACCGGAACCTGCCGAAGTATTACAAGCGTG
>JBDLRA010000005.1:0-3716 GCA_039800285.1 Pseudomonadota bacterium | reverse complement strand
CCTGACTAATGCGGATTACCGCAACGTAGCCGGACCCATCGTCGGTGGAGACCCCAAGCCATGGACGAAGCTGCCCGACTGGCCGGCCTCCCTGCTTGAGCTGCTCAAGGATCGGCGTCAGGATCTCAATGGGAACAAACATGTTCCCGGGAACCGACTGATCACCTTTCGCGTCCTGAAGAAATAACGACCCAACACCGACAAGGGCACCATTCTCATCAAGTAAAGGTGCACCCGCCCAGGCGGGGTGCGGTGGAAAGGTATAAAGCGGTGACTCAAGCAAGTATTCCCAAGGGCCGGTAAAGGATCGCCGCGACACCAGCTGCGTCGGTAGCCCCGGCCCGAAACCAGAAAACGGCAACGTGATCAAAAGATCATCTCGCTTTAGCCCGCGCGAGTCGCCAATCGTGATCGGCTCAAGCGACAAAGGAAGAATCGATTTCAGTAAGGCCAGTCCTGTCGCATGGTCATAGGCCACTACCCGAGCAGGATAAGTCTTTCCATCTTGCAGCCGAATATCCACCCGCTCGGACTCAATCACGAGATAACCGATGGTCAGGATGTGTCCCTCACGATCAATGACCGCGCCCGATCCCAAACGGGTTTTCCCAAGCGTCGCGACGCTCCTTGCGCCGTCAACCGCCTGACTCACCACCCCCACGATCGAGGCGTTTAGCGCCTGCAGGGGATCTGGTTTCCCTTGTGCCGCAATCGCTTGCGTCATCAACCCCGAAGCGAGCGTGGTCAGGATCACACCCAGAGACCAACTCGGTACACTACGCAGCATGAAAAAAGCCATTGTTTCCCTCGCCCTCGTTGGGTTCTTGCCCGCGGCGCTCTCGACTGCGGTCGAGGCGTCTACCGTTACCAAATCCGAAAAACACAGCTTTCGCGTCGTTGAGCTGATACGCCCACTCAAACATCCATGGTCGATCGCCTGGCTTCCCGATGGTCGTCTGCTCATCACTGAGCGTTCTGGAACCTTAAGGATTGCCTCGAAAGACTTTCGACTAGATCCTAAACCGATTGAAGGATTACCTGAAATCCGCGTCGCGAGCCAAGGGGGTCTTTTCGATGTTGCTGTTCACCCCGACTATCGACAAAACGGCTGGATCTACCTTTCTTTCGCCGAACCCGGATCAACCGGGTCGAGCACTGCACTGATTCGGGGCAAGCTTGAGGGCAATCGGTTGGTAAAGCAGGAACGTCTCTTTGGTCTCGAGCCAAAGACGAATTCCGGACATCACTTCGGCGGCAAGATCGTTCTGACAAACCAGGGCGTGGTCTATCTCACCCTTGGCGATCGAGGCGCAAAGGATCGCGCACAACGACTCGATGACCACGCCGGATCCGTGATTCGCCTGCACGACGACGGGAAAGTCCCCAGAGACAATCCTTTTGTCAGTCAGAAGGACGCGCGCCCGGAAATCTTCTCTTACGGTCATCGCAACATTCAGGGCGCTGCAGTTCACCCGCAGACTGGCGAGCTCTGGACACACGAGCATGGCCCGCAAGGCGGGGACGAGATCAACATCTCCCGCGCAGGAAAAAACTACGGCTGGCCCGTGATCACCTACGGCGTGAACTATGTGGTGGGCACCAAGATCGGTGAAGGCACTGAGAAGTCCGGAATGGAACAGCCGCTTTATCAGTGGACACCGTCTATCGCAGTCTCTGGGTTGGCCTTCTATCAGGGCAATGCTTTCCCACAATGGCAGGGGAATCTCTTCGTTGGCGCCCTTCGCGGCTCCATGCTTGTCAGGCTAGAACTTGACGGCAATCGTGTCACCCGCGAGGAACGCCTGCTGCAAGGGGCTGTTGGGCGTATTCGAGATGTCCGCGTCGGTCCCGATGGACTGATCTATTTCCTCACCGATCACCCAGAGGGTAGTCTGTATCGCATCGAGCCTGCCGAGCAGTCTCGTCGATAGCGACCTGCACAAAAGGGATCTGCATATGTCTACCCCCATGACAGTTGCGGCCACAGTCTCTCTGCTGTGTCTGTCGAATATCTTTATGACGTTTGCCTGGTATGGTCACCTGAAAAATCTGGCGACAGCACCGCTTTGGATTGCCGTCCTAGTCAGTTGGGGAATTGCTTTTTTTGAGTATGCGCTTCAGGTACCAGCAAATCGGATCGGCTTCTCCGTCTTAAGTCTTGCGCAGCTCAAGATCATTCAAGAGGTGATCACGCTGGCACTCTTCATTCCATTTGCCGTGTTTTACATGCACCAGCCATTTAAAACGGATTACCTGTGGGCCGGGCTTTGTCTGATCGGTGCGGTCTACTTTATTTTTCGAAGCTAACGAACCTTCGCTAGACGAGACTGAGCCTCGCGCGTCACGGCCTATCGCGCCTATCGAATTTCGATCAGAATTTCGTTACGACGATTCCAGGGCAAGGTGAACGGATCGTTATAACGTGCGACCTGCGGGGGGCTGATCTCGGTGAGCTGCTCCTTTGCGATCCAGGCCCTTAAGGCTTCCGTGTTCTCAAGAATACTCGCGTCGGTTGTGAACCCCGAAAAACGAATTGCGGCAACTCTGTGCGCAGGAACTTGGCGCAGACGAACATTCGGGTCAACAGGCCGCGGAAGCGAATCCATCTGATAGCCCTCTGGCATCACAAAATGCACACGCCACTGATCGCCCTTTGGCTCCAAGGTAACGGGCGCCGTCATCGCGATCTTCTCGCTCGAACCATCCGGCTTTTTATTGCCCCCAAAGATATAGCCTGCTACTCGCCGAAACCCTGTGCGACCGGCCGCATCAAAGTCACCGGAGACCTCGGTCTCTGCAACAATAAAACCCGGGTAATCGCGAAGCTCAATTGAGCCCTCAGAACGAACCACGGAAAACGCCGGTTCAGACACTGCCATGACGGGGGCTCCTATGAAAAGCGTCGCAAACGCAAGAACGAATGAACCAACAATCTGACGACCCGCGATGTTCTGCATAGAACCCCTTTAAAGACTGATCACTGAATCTGGACCGTCTCCGGAAGCGGCGTCTGAGTGCCCTTCCAGACACGTTCCGCCTGCGCCCGGATCTGGGCGACACGCTGCATAACTTCCTCGGCGGTAATCGAACTCACCGGGTGATCAATCACCACCGGCTCAAGTTCGCGCATGCCCAACGCCTGACGGGTAAGGATGGTTTCTCGAACGAACTCTGTCGTGATGATGACCGCCGATGGAACGCCAAGCTTCTCTAGGGCGATTGAATCACGGACACAGGCCGAACAGCAAGAGCCACAGTCACCAATCGCTGTCAGCACAAGGTCATTTTCTTCGGCAATTTTCTCGATCAGCTCTGGTACGGCATCTTTAGAGAAACTGTGTTTAACATAGTAATTCACTGCCGAGAAGCCCAGTTCCTTGGCCAGCAGCTCCGAGGCACCGCGAAGCAGCTTGTTCGCATTCCACTTCGAGTTATCCAGGACCCCAAGGCGCAAACCGGATAGCTGAGACACCCGCTTGGAGATTGGCGCATTGACTGACCGGATTACCCCCCGCGGATCGTAGACCGTCACCAATTGATCTTGTTTCATACGGCTTCCTTTTCGAAATGACGTTTAGAGGGCGCAGGTGCCCGTTGAACAGTCTGCCTGGTCCGGCCCTGATGTCGCATCAATCGGTCGATGGACAGGCGTACTCATATGACCCCATCCAGGAATTAGCACGGAGAACCGACCAGCCTGTCCGCCCATCACAAAG
>JBDLRA010000004.1:0-3383 GCA_039800285.1 Pseudomonadota bacterium | reverse complement strand
GCTTTGAAAGAGGTGGCTCCCCGACCTGGGCTCGAACCAGGGACCTACGGATTAACAGTCCGGTGCTCTACCAACTGAGCTATCGAGGAAAGCGCATGGATTCTACACCAAGACTGCCCCTCGTTGCACGGGCTCAGTAGACTAGCGGCTATGGCAAAGAAACCGATTCCCGCAGTCCCTTATGTGCCCGCTGATCTTGCAGAACCGGCAGATCTGGTGGGGGCGATCCGTGCCCGACGCGGGGGGCATTTAATTAATCTTGATCGCATGCTTCTGAATAGCGTTCCTTACGCAAGGGGTTGGAATGCTTTTCTGGGCGAGGTCCGTCGCAACCTGTCCTTATCGGCAAAACTTCGCGAGATCGCGATGTGTGGTGTGGCCGTGTTAAACGGTGCAGAGTATGAATTTTTTCATCACGCACCAGAGCTCATTGCCGCAGGCGGGACGCAAGAACAAGTAGATGCCCTGCGGACGATTGATGACATCGCTGCGGATCTATCGATGTTTTCGCCGGTGGAGCGGGATGCGATTCTGCTCACGATTCAGATGACCCGTGACATCCAGGTGTCGGAACATCTGATGAAGCGGCTCAATGACGCATTGGGATCCACACAGGTGGTGGAACTGGTAGGAACCATCGCGGCGTACAACATGGTCTCGCGGTTCTTGATCGCCCTTGGCGTTGAGCCTGAAGACCATCCTCCGGTGCCGCAGACCCAACGCGAATCGCGTTAGTCGTTACCTCAGTACGAGACTAACGTCGGCCGGTTAGCCTGCCGGCTGCGTTTTGATCCATTTGGTCAGGTCCTGAACCATCGTCCTATAGAAGGCTTCAAAGACCGGAACCGATACAAAGCCAAGGTGAGGTGTTGCCACGACTTTCGGGTGGTTAAAGAACACATTGCCTTTTGTAACGGGCTCAACATCGAAGACATCAACTGCCGCCATCATTGGTCTGCCAGAGTCGAGGGCAGGAATCAGCGCATCAACGTCCATGAGTCCGGAACGCGATGTGTTGACCAGCAGCGAGTCTCTGCGCATCAGTGAGTACTCGGTTGGCCCGATGATCCGTTTGGTGCGCTCTGAAAGAACGAGGTGAAGCGAGACGACTTTTGACGTTGCAAGCAGCTCGTTCTTTTCAACGCGTCGAACGCCTGCAGCTGCCGCCTTTTCATCGGTTAGGTTCTGGCTCCAGGCAACGACTTCCATGCCCATGGCCTGGCCAATACGGCCAACACGCTGGCCAATATCGCCAAGACCGATGATGCCTAGCCGATCACCTTCCAGTGTCTCTGGTAGCCGATAGGGCTCACCTTGGGTATCGCCGCGCCAGTGCCCTGCCTGAGTGCCGTTCATGGACGTCACCACACGACGTGTGGCAGCAAGAATCAGTGACCAGGTGTGTTCTGCTGTGGACGCTTTGTTGGGACCACCGGGCGTGCCCGAGACTTCGATCCCTTTTTTCGTTGCATGCTCGATATCTACCACCAGGTTGCGCTGACCAGAGAAGATCAGCCGCTTTAAGCGAGGCAGCTGATCAATTAATGATTTCGGGAAGGCCATGCGCTCGCGCATGAGACAGATCGCATCAAAGTCCTTGAGCGCCTGCGCCGCTGCCGCTTCTGATTCGAACGATGTATTAAAAAAGTGGACCTGAGCGAGCTGCTGCAGTTCTGTCCAGTCGGCGCAATCCATCGCCGCCTGTTCCCAGTCGTCGCAGACCGCGATTTTGATAGTGTCAGGCATGGTGCGTTAGCCTTCTCGCCTGAAAGCAAGTAATCATGGAATCTCCCGAAGTTATCGAGATTTTCCTTGGATCTGTCCCCCGAGGTCACTCGGGGGAAGTCCTTAAGGCTTAACGCTAGGTTATTGCGTGGAACAAGTTGCTTAAAGCACCGCGGCGACGGCTTTGGCCACGCGGTCAATGTTTCCAGAATTCAATGCGGCCACGCAGATTCGGCCCGACTGAATAGCGTAGATAGCGAACTCTTCGCGGAGTCGATCGACCTGAGCGGGATTCAGTCCTGAGTAGCTAAACATGCCGCGCTGCTGAGAGACGAAACTGAAGTCTCTGCCAACGTTCAGCGCTTTCAGTTTCGCAACGAATTCAAGTCGCATCTTGCGAATACGGTCGCGCATTTCAGTAAGTTCGTCTTCCCAGAGCTTGCGAAGTTCTGGGTTGGTCAAGACATCCGCAACGATGCCACCACCATGCGTGGGCGGGTTAGAGTAGTTGGCGCGGATGACGCGTTTCACTTGGCTCAGAACGCGCGCAGCTTCCTCGGCGTTGCGGGTCACGAGCGATAGGGCACCGACACGCTCACCGTAAAGTGAGAAAGACTTTGAGAAAGAGCTCGCTACCAGAAACGGCATGCCAGACTTTGCGAACAGTTCAACGGCGAGTGCGTCTTGGCTGATGCCATCGCCAAAGCCCTGATAGGCTAGGTCAAGGAAAGGCACAAGGTTTCGCTCGGCGCAGAGCGCGACGATCTCCCCCCACTGCGCCGGATTCAGATCCACTCCGGTGGGGTTATGGCAGCAGGCGTGCAGCACCAAGATGGTGCCGGCGGGCTTGGCCTTCAGGCTTGCCATCATGCCGTCGAAGTTCAGCCCGTTGGTAGACGGGTCGTAATAGGTATAGGTCTCAACGGTGAATCCTGCGCTCTCAAATACGCTGCGGTGGTTCTCCCAGGTGGGGTCGCTGATTGCGACCTTGGATCCGGGCAGAAGCTTCTGCAGGTAGTCGGCGCCGACCTTAAGGCCGCCGGTTCCACCCAGGGTGTCGACGGTAATGACGCGTCCCGATTTAAATTCGTCGCTGTCGGCACCGAAGAGCAGGGCCTGGACAGCCTTGTTATAGGCGGCTGGGCCGTCGATGGGCTGATAGCCCCGGGGTAACCCCCTTCTCACTCTTTCATCTTCTGCTGCCTTTACGGCTCTAAGTAACGGTAACTTCCCGTTATCGTCGTAATAAACGCCAACCCCAAGGTTGACTTTTTCGGCGCGGGTATCCGCAAGATAGGTTTCGGTGAGACCCAGGATGGGGTCTTTGGGGGCCATTTCGACCTTGGCAAAAAGTTCAGTTACAGGTGTGGTCATAGCAGGGGGAGGAGGGTGGTCAAAACCCGTTTGTCAAGGGGTCCGGAGAAGAAAAAGATGTGGAAATTCAGGGCTTAACAGGCGAAAATGCGCGATTGCACAAAACTCAGTTGAACAAAAAACCTTATCCGAAAGTCTAGCATGGGAGTCCGTGAAAACCCCGGGGTGATCCAGTTCCCTGGGAGTCCATTTGCGCTGTCGTTGCCGTTTGAGCCCGCAGGGGATCAACCGGATGCGATTGCTCGCCTGGTGCAAGGGGTGGAAGACGGTCTCTCATTTCAAAC
>JBDLRA010000003.1:0-3586 GCA_039800285.1 Pseudomonadota bacterium | reverse complement strand
CCGTGCTGTCCCAGGGTCGCCACGACAAGGTTCGGATTTTCAAGCACCGCCGTCGTAAGCACTATGCAAAGACACAAGGGCATCGTCAGAACTACACCGAGCTCAGCATCAAAGAAATCATCAAGGGCTAATCCAAGGAATCCTGCACCATGGCACAGAAAAAAGGCGGCGGCAGTACGCGAAACGGTCGTGACTCAGAAGCAAAACGTCTGGGTGTAAAAGTATTTGGCGGTGAGCAGATCGCAGCAGGCAGCATCATCGTGCGCCAGCGCGGCACGCAGTTTCATCCCGGTACCAACGTTGGCATGGGCAAGGATCACACCTTGTTTGCGCTAACCCCTGGAAAGGTTCATTTCTCCGTACGTGGGCCAATGAACCGCTCCACAGTGAGTGTTGTTAGCGAGTAACCCGGCACTTTGCCAGTTTGCCCGCAACGGGGCGACGGCAGAAGATCGAAGCAATGAGCCCCGCCATGATGCGGGGCTTTTTGTTCCTAGAGCAGATCATTTGAGTCAGTCATGAAATTTATCGACGAAGCCACCATCGAGGTTCATGCCGGAAACGGCGGCAATGGCATTGTCTCGTTTCGTCGTGAAAAGTTTATTCCGAAGGGCGGCCCGAATGGTGGTGATGGTGGCCGTGGGGGATCCGTATTGGCGATCGCGGACAGGAACATCAACACGCTGATCGACTATCGCTATGCACGCCTACATCGTGCGCGTGGTGGTGAACACGGTCAGGGATCCGATCGCTACGGCGCCGCTGCCGAAGATATTGTGCTGCGCATGCCTGTGGGCACCGTGATTACCGATGCAGAGACCGGTGAACTGGTTGCCGATCTGTCGCTTGATGGTGAACAGATCGTGCTGGCCAAAGGCGGTCAGGGCGGACTGGGAAATCTGCATTTCAAATCCAGCACCAACCGTGCGCCGCGTCAGGCGACCAAGGGCACAGAGGGTGAACATCGAAAGCTCAAGCTTGAGCTGAAGGTGCTGGCGGATGTGGGTCTACTGGGCCTTCCGAATGCTGGCAAGTCCACCTTGATCACGGCCTGCTCGAATGCACGACCGAAGATTGCTGACTATCCGTTTACCACGCTCCATCCAAATCTTGGTGTCGTGCGCACAGGTCCCGCAAAGAGCTTTGTGATGGCGGACATCCCAGGCCTGATTGAAGGCGCCGCGGAAGGCGCGGGGCTTGGGCACCAGTTTCTTCGTCACCTACAACGGACGCGACTGCTTCTTCATCTTGTGGACATGCAGCCACCGGGCTGGCCGCTCACGGATGATCCCGATTCACTGAAGGGCTTGGTGGCCCATCTCGCAGAAGGGATCAAGGCCTTGGTGGGAGAGCTCAAGGCCTACGATGCGTCGCTTGCGAAAAAGCCGCGTTGGCTTGTGCTGAATAAATCGGATCTGTTATCGGAAGAGGCCCGAGAGGCCATCGCGACAGCGCTTCAGAAAAAACTCAGAACCAAGATGCCGATCTATGTCGTCTCTGGTGTGTCGCGTCAGGGCTGCGAGGACCTGATGCGAGAGATTCAGCAGTGGCTCGACGCAGAGCGCATTGCAGAAATTGCCTCGGCAACGCCAGATGTTCGTTTTCTGGAGACACCGGCCGATGACCAGTAATGCATCACAGGATCGACGACTGATTCGTTCGGCCCAGCGCTGGGTCGTCAAGATCGGGTCCAGTCTGGTAACCGATGGTGGGAAAGGCATCGATCCAGAGGCGATCGCCCGGTGGGCTGCGCAGATCGCGGCCCTGCGCGCGCAGGGTCGAGAGATTGTTCTCGTTTCTAGCGGGGCCATTGCCGAGGGCATGAAACGGCTCGGCTGGGTGAGTCGCCCACACGAGATTCATGAGCTGCAGGCTGCTGCCGCAGTGGGGCAGATGGGATTGGCTCAGGCCTATGAGTCCGGGTTTGCCAAGTGGCGCCTAAAGACGGCCCAGGTACTGCTCACACACGAAGACATTGCAGATCGTCGCCGCTATCTGAATGCCCGATCGACGCTCAATACCCTTTTGAAATTTGGCGTCGTGCCGATCATTAATGAGAACGACACGGTCGTCACCGATGAGATCAAACTCGGAGACAACGACACGCTTGCGGCACTGGTGACTAATCTGATCGATGCGAATATCTTGGTGATCCTTACGGATCAGGCAGGGCTCTACACGTCAGACCCACGCAAAGACGCATCGGCAACGCTGATTCACTCTGCCCAGGCCATGGATCCAAGTCTGTCGGGTATGGCAGGCGGTGCGGGATCTCTCATCGGTAAAGGCGGGATGGCCACCAAAGTGCTGGCAGCCCAGCGTGCTGCTCGCAGTGGGGCAGCGACCGCGATTGCCAGCGGCCATGAGTCTGAGGTGCTGTTGCGACTGGCGGCGGGGGAGGTGCTGGGCACGCTCTTGGCCGCAGATGTCGCGCCGATCGCGGCTAAGAAGCAGTGGCTGGCGGACCAGTTGCAGCTGCGCGGTCGCTTGATGCTCGATGACGGCGCTGTGCGTGTTCTGCTGGAACAGGGCAAGAGTCTTCTGCCAATCGGGGTGCAGCAGGTCGAGGGCGAGTTCGAACGCGGGGATGTCGTGGCCTGCGTCTCACCGCAAGGGGAAGAGATTGCGCGCGGCCTCATCAACTATGGCGCATCGGATACCCGACGGATTCTGCGTCGACCGTCCACTGAGATTGAATCCATCCTCGGCTTTGTTGAAGAAGCCGAACTGATTCATCGTGACAATCTTATTTTGTTGAATCGCGCTTAACGTCGTTTGCAGAACGGTGCGATCCGCTCGCCGCAGTGACCTGGTTGACACTATCGATCATGGCGTTGGCGACATTGATACTGGCCTGAACGGCCTGATCCATAGCCTGGGCGAACTGTCGGGTGGCGTCCTGTTGGATTCGGGTTAATTCTTCATCAGAGAAGACAAACCGCGAGAGTTCCGTCAGCGCAGACTGATAGACCCCCCGTTTGAACTCAATCACGGATTCCAAAGGAATCCAGAAGTCATGCCAGCGCCAGGCATCAAACTCGGGTTTTTCAAAGTCACACTTGAGCGTGACATCCGAATCCTGTCCCAGCATGCGCAGCAGAAACCAGATCTGCTTCTGGCCACGGTAGTGGCCACGCCACTCGCGTCGAACCCAGCGGTCGGGGACGTCATAGCGCAGCCAGTCCTGGGTACGCCCGATGATCTCGACATGATGGGGTTTGAGCCCCGTTTCTTCTTCGAGCTCGCGAAACATCGCCTGTTCAGGATCTTCCCCAGACTTGATCCCGCCCTGCGGGAACTGCCAGGAATGCTCGCGCACACGCTTCCCCCAGAAGACCTGGCGACGGTCGTTGATCAGGATGATGCCGACGTTCGGGCGGTAGCCTTGTTCATCTAGCATGGGGGTCGTTGCTGCCTCGATCGGTTAGTTTTAATTCTAGAATTGAGGGGATTATAAGAGTCGACCTAAGGATTCTCATGCGGATTTCTCAAACTCATTTCCAGACCCTCAAAGAAGACCCTTCTGATGCTGAGGTTGTCAGTCACAAACTGATGCTGCGTGCATCGATGATCCGTCGTCTCGGGG
>JBDLRA010000002.1:0-8042 GCA_039800285.1 Pseudomonadota bacterium | reverse complement strand
TATCGTGGCAAGCCTTGCAGGTCTGTCCGGTGGCCCCAAAGGCTTTCTTGATCTGTTCCAGGTTACCTGATTTCGCAGCGGTGTTCAGGTCAGCGGCGGCTTTCATGAATTTGTCAGCGCCAGCCTTCACCTTGTCCGTCTCTTTCCAGATCGCCGGTTTTGCTTTGCCGCCTTCTGTGCCAGGACCGAAGGCTGCCCACGGCAGTTCTGACAGCGTTGCGATTAGCTGGGCGCTCTTCTGAACGTCTGCAGCGTTAAAAGGAACTTCGCCCTTCGTGACTGCAGCGATACGGCCCATGTGATTGCCCATCAGTGCAAAGGCGCTCTGACGATATTTGATGGCATCTTCTTTCTTTGCGAACTGTGCAGATGCGGTCAGAGGGAGGGCGGCCATGACGGTGGCGGCGAGACCAAGACTGATGATTGTCTTTTTCATATCGGATTTCCTTTTCAGCTTGAGGGAGGATTTACGTCACGTTTTTTGCGACGTGGTTCTTGTCTGCGACACGACCCACCAGACACCGAGCACGGTGAGGAGCGTTCCAAGAACAGTAATAAGTGTAATAGGTTCTTTAAACAGGATCCAGGCCATGACGGCCGTTGTCGGGGGCGTTAGATACAAAAGACTCGTGACCTGTGTAGCGCGGCCCTCGCGGATCATGATAAATAGCAATGAGATCGCGCCGATCGATAGCCCGAAGATTCCCCATAGCAGTGCGCCGATCAATTCGGGATGCCAGTGAATTTCTTGTGTTTCAAAAATCAGCATGAACGGAATGCAGGCAATGGCCGAAACAGTGAACTGAATGACGGAACCGGCCCTCAGATCAAAGTCGGGGCAGAACCGTTTCTGATAGAGCGTTCCTGTCGTAATGCTGGCTAAGGCGAGCCCCGCTAAGCCAAGGCTTAACGGCGTGAGGCCGGTGATGGACAGCTTGGTCTGAACGACAAGACCAACCCCCGCGAGTCCGAGTCCAAGTCCTATCCACTGGCGACCCGATACACGCTCGGCAAGGGCGGCGGCAAACCAGGCCGTCAGGATTGGCTGTAACCCCATGATGAGTGCCACGAGTCCGGCAGACATACCGTGCCGAACGGCAGCCCAGACACCACCGAGGTAACCCGCCTGTAAAAGTACCCCTGCAACGGCGATATGGCCGATCTGATGGCGGCTTGGCCATTTCGGTTGAATCAGGAGCACAACGGGCACCATGACCAACAAGACCCCTAGAAAACGCATGAACGAGAAGGTCATCGGTTCCGCGTGAGGCATGCCATAGCGGGCAATGATGAATCCCGAGCTCCAGATGAGCACAAATGCGACAGGAATGAGTTTTCTGGGGGCGTTTAGCATGGCGTTTTTACGGGAACATCGTGGATAATGCCTGAATGAGTTTTGATTCGTTCGGCCTTCATCCTGACCTGATGCGGGCAATCGCAGAAGTTGGTTACACGACGCCCACGCCGATTCAGGCAGAGGCGATTCCCGTCGTTATCGCTGGCAAAGACGTCATGGGTGCCGCCCAGACCGGTACCGGAAAGACGGCCGCCTTTACGCTCCCGATTTTGCAGCGGCTAATGCCCTTTGCGAATGCCAGCGCCTCACCTGCGCGACATCCGGTAAGGGCGCTGATGCTGGCCCCAACGCGTGAACTTGCTGACCAGATCGCTCAAAACGTGGAGCTTTACGCAAAACACGTTCCGTTAAAGAGCGTCGTAGTCTTTGGTGGTGTGGACATGGTGCCGCAGACAGCGGCGTTGCGCTCGGGGGTAGAGATTCTGATCGCAACACCGGGTCGACTGCTTGATCACGTTCAGCAGAAAACCGTCTCGCTTGCCTCGGTCTCGGTGCTTGTTCTCGATGAAGCCGATCGTATGCTCGACATGGGGTTTCTGCCAGATCTGCAGCGGATTGTGAACCTGCTCCCGAAGACACGACAGAGCCTTTTGTTTTCGGCAACGTTCTCTCCTGAGATTCGAAAACTAGCCAAGACATTCTTAAACGAAAATCCCGTTGTCATCGAGGTCGCCGCACGAAACGCGACCGCCGAGAATGTCACGCAGGTGGTCTATCGCGTTGAACGGGCCGAACAGAAGCGTGCCGCGGTCGCCCATCTGATCAAGACCGAGGGGCTACGTCAGGTCATCGTCTTTACGAACACAAAAATTGGCGCGAGCCGCCTTGCACGCGAATTGCAGCAGGCGGGTATTCCTGCGGATGCCATTCACGGTGATAAGTCACAGTCAGAGCGCCTCGCCACGCTAGAGAAGTTTAAAAAAGGCGAGGTCGAAGTCATGGTGGCAACCGATGTGGCGGCCCGCGGTCTCGATATTGCAGAGCTTCCGGCTGTGATTAACTGTGACCTCCCGTACGCTCCGGAAGATTATGTGCATCGAATCGGCCGTACCGGCCGCGCTGGCGCCAGTGGTCGTGCCATGTCGCTTGCTGCCCCAGAAGATGACAAGCTCCTGGGAGATATTGAAAAGCTGGTGAAAAAGGCGATCTCTCGGGAATCGCTGCCGGGTGATTTTCGTGTTGATAGAGCCTCACGTTCTGAGTCGTCTCGTGATGGCTCACGTGAGTCCAGCCGTGATCGCGGTCGCGGCGGTCGATCTCGGGATAGTGAACGTGTTGGATCGGAGCCTTCGCGCTTTGTTGGTTCACGTCCCGCCCCGGTTCCTGCAGACCCGATCTTCAGTCAGCCCTATGAGTCGAAACCCTCAGGGGCTGCGCCTGCCTCCGTATCCGCAGCCCCAGTCTCAAAGCCTGTTGGGTCCGGACTCTCTAGTATTCGGCGTGCGCCGAGAGCGGTTCCCGCGCTACTTGGCGGTAAGGTAAAACCGGAAGGGTCCGCTTCCTAACGCGGGCTTGCCTCAAGCGGTCTCTGGGCGCGTCGTAATTCTTGTATCAGTCGTCGGGCAACCCCTCTTACCCGTGCGACCCATCCCATGGACATCGTCAGTTCCAGGTGAGACCAGGCGCATTCAACCTGCATGCGAATCATGTCGGCATCGTCAGTACGTAGCGGCAGGGCAAGCGCTTGCTTTGACAGTTTTTCCCCCTGCTCATTGCGCACAACGGGGACATGATGAACGATCGGCTCGGCGAGTCCGAGCGCAGCGCGCAGTGCAGTCTGCCTTGGCGCCGCGTGAAGCAAGTCATCTCCCCGGATGATATTGGTGATCCCTTGAAATCCGTCATCCACCACGACCGCCAACTGATAGGCCCAGAATCCATCGGCACGCCGAATGACAAAATCGTCCCCTGCGCTGCTGCGAAAACGCCAGGCTGTTCCAGGGTGGTCGAGGGTTAGCAATCGATGTGACGCTTCGGAAAGCGAGCAGGGTTCTGCATGATTAGGGCGACAAAATCCAGGATAAAGAATTTCACCGTCTGGGTTGTGCCGTGTCTTGCCGTGATCAATTGCCGCCTGTAGTCGTTTGCGAGAGCAGGTGCATGGATAGGCATAGCCCTGAGCGATCAGGGTCTCGAGAGCAGTCTGATAAGCAGCATGTCGTTTGCTTTGGAAAAGAACCCCTTCGGCGTCTGCGCCCTCACCAATCCAGGGATCCCAGTGCAGCCCGTGGCATCGCAGTTGATGCAGGATGACCTCTGTGGCGCCGGGCTCCTCGCGAGGGGTATCCAGATCTTCGATCCGGATAATCCATTGATAGCCATTCGCACGCGCATCCAGCCAGCCAGCCAACGCTGTCGCGAGGGACCCGAGGTGCAGGGGCCCTGTTGGCGATGGCGCGAACCGACCGCGGCGTCTCATAGACTTCACATCTCCGTGGCAGCCTAGTGCTGCATGGCCTTGAAGCTTGCGCGTGCAGCCTCAAGTGTCTCCGTGATGGGATCGCCTTCGTGGGCAATCGACAAAAACCCCGCCTCGAACGCAGACGGCGCAAGGTAAACCCCACGCGTCAACATCTCGTGGAAGAACCGATTGAATCGGTCGCGATCCGAGCGATTCACATCGTCAAACGTGACGGGCGGTTTATCGCTGAAATAGATCCCGAACATGCCACCAACACTATCGGCACTGAATGATTTTTCACCGCTTGCGTGGGCGATCGAGACGAGCTCCTTCATCAGATCGGCGGTCATCGCGGTGAGTTTTTCAAAAAATCCTGGTGCGGAAACAAGGCGCAAGGTTGCAAGACCTGCAGCCACGGCCACCGGATTCCCAGACAAAGTTCCTGCCTGATAGACCGGTCCAAGCGGTGCGACACACGACATGACTTCTTTGCGGCCACCAAAGGCGCCCATGGGCATTCCGCCGCCAATAACTTTGCCTAATGTCGTGAGATCAGGGTGTACTCCGGACAACCCTTGCACGCCCTGCGGTCCAACGCGAAAGCCTGTCATGACTTCGTCAAAAATCAGGAGTGCACCGGAACTGTCGCAGACCTCTCGCAGCGTCTCGAGAAATCCTGGCGCAGGTTTCACCAGGTTCATGTTCCCGGCAACAGGCTCGACAATAATGGCGGCGATGGATGTCCCGTGCGTCGCGAAACACTGCTTCACGGCATTGATGTCGTTGTAATCCAGCACAATCGTTTCGGCCGCAAAACTTTCTGGAATGCCAGCCGATGTGGGATTGCCGAATGTCAGCAGACCAGACCCCGCTTTGACGAGTAGGCTGTCGACGTGACCGTGATAGCAGCCTTCAAACTTGACGATTTTATTGCGACCTGTAAAGCCGCGTGCCACGCGAATGGCAGACATCGTTGCTTCTGTGCCGGAGGAGGTGAGTCGCATCATCTCCATGGAGGGCAACAGGCTGCGAATACGCTCGGCGATGTCGACCTCTGCTGCGGTAGGCGCACCAAATGACAGGCCATGTTCTGCGGCTTTCTGAACGGCTGCAATGACCTCAGGGTGGGCGTGACCGACGATTGCAGGGCCCCATGAACAGATGTAGTCCACATAACGATTTCCGTCTGCGTCCCAGCCGTAAGCGCCTTTTGCCTTTGCGAAAAAGCGCGGCGTGCCACCGACGGAACGAAAAGCCCTCACGGGAGAATTGACCCCCCCGGGAATGGTCTTTTGTGCCTGTGCGAACAGGGCTTCACTTTTTGAAATATTCTGATCAGGCATGACAAACTCTCGAATCGTCTTAGGGATAAACTCCTGTCATTCTAAGTCGTTCTATTTCAGAAAGTTCGTTCTATGAAAACCTATATGTGCCTGATTTGTGGATGGATCTATGACGAGGCGAAGGGCTGGCCAGAAGATGGCATTGCCCCTGGCACCAAGTGGGAAGATGTGCCCATCACCTGGGCCTGCCCCGAGTGTGGCGCGCAGAAGTCCGACTTCGAGATGGTTGAGATCTGACCCTGTAATTTGTTGTCACAGGGTTGACCTAGACAGACTGTTTTTTGACAACCGAAAATCGCATCAACGTTTTTTTCCGCGCTGCATCGTGGTCCACGATGGGCGCGGGATAGTCGATGCCCAGGCGCAGCCCAGCGCTCGAAAGGCTGATCGGGGCGGCCTGCCAGGGTGCGTGAATATCGCGATCTGAGAGTCCCGCAACCTCGGGAACATATCGGCGAATAAAACTGCCCTTCGGATCGAATCGTTCGCTCTGACTTACGGGATTAAAAATTCGGAAGTATGGCTGTGCATCACAGCCTGTGGATGCCGCCCACTGCCAGCCGCCATTGTTTGCGGAGAGATCGAAGTCGGTGAGTTTCCAAGCGAAATAAGTCTCCCCGCGTCGCCAGTCAATGCCAAGGTCCTTGGTTAAAAATGATGCGACGATCATCCTTAAACGATTGTGCATGTAGCCGGTTACATTGAGCTGACGCATCGCTGCATCGACGATCGGATAGCCCGTCATGCCCTCTGCCCATGCGGTGAATGCCTGATCTGCAGCATCCCCTTCTTCCCATTGAATAGCGTCGTACTCTGGCTTAAATGCACGTGAGACCACATGAGGGTGATTGGCCAAGATCTGCATGTAGAAGTCTCTCCAGATGAGCTCGGACAGCCAGGTGCCGGCGCCTTCGGACTGCGTGGGATCGCGTTGTTGCTGATCAAGCGCAAAGCGTGCGCATTGACGAATCGAGATCGTGCCAAATCGAAGGTGCACGGACAGATAAGAGGGCCCTTTCACTGCAGGATAGTCACGAGTCGCCTTGTACTGCCCGATGCGAGGCTGGAACTCTTCAAACAATCGTTGTCCGCCAGACTCTCCTAAGGGGATTTTCAGGGCCGGGAGATTGCCCGCTGAAAACCCGAGCGCATCAAGAGACGGCATGTCTGACTGAAGGGCGCGAGAAAGACTTCTTTTCGGCAGAAGTCGATTGGCGAGCGATGTCCCTACGGTGTTCGTCACCGCGTTTCCAGCGCCCGTAGCGCGCGGCACGATGTCATCAGCCGTGAGTTTTTTTAACCAGGCATTTTTGTAAGGTGTAAACACGGAGAATGGCTTGCCACTTCCTGTTAAGACTTCTTTGCGCTCAAAAATGCATTGGTCTTTGACCGTTTGAAATGTTACGTCCAGCGCCGTCAGTCGTGCATGGACTGCTTGATCCCGATGGGTTGCATAAGGCTCGTCGTCGTGCGCGGCGATCACGCAGGCGGCCTGAAGCTGCTCGGCAAGTTCTGGGATCACAGCAATGGGGTCACCGGTTTTTACGATGAGATGGGCCTCTGACTGATGCAGTCGATGGCCAATCTCAGCGAGTGCGGCGTGGATGAAGGCAACACGTCGATCGTCGATCAGCTGGGCATTTGCCGGTCGTGGAATCGCTGACAAGATGGTGGTGTCAAACACAAACACCAGTTGTATGGGGCCTGGCTGCTCAAGCGCGCTTGCCAGTGCGGCGTGGTCCTCAAGTCGAAGATCACGCCGTAGCCAGACTACCGTGGGTTTCGAGTCTGTCGCAGGCGATGCATCACGGCGTGAGGAACTGGAATTTAGGGGCATACAGGGCCTTCAAAAAGCGTGTTTTGGGGCAACTCAGGCGTTAGAATTGGACCATGACTTCACCTAAAAATCTTGAGATGAACGTGGCCCATCATTATCTCGTGGCCATGCCTAGTCTGACGGATCCTCAGTTCGGGGGGACGGTGATCTATGTTGCTGAACATAATGCCAAGGGGGCGATGGGTTTGATTGTGAATCGCCCCTCGGATATGACGCTGGCGACACTTTTTGATCGCATTGATCTGAGTCCTGCTGCACCATCCGATATTGCTGTGAAACCGGGCCGGTTGAGCTACGGACCAATCGGCAACGAGCCCGTATTCCTGGGTGGCCCAGTCCAGACGGACCGTGGGTTTGTACTCCATGAACCTGTCGGCAAATGGAGCTCCACGCTGGTGCTGAACGATATGACGGGACTGACCTCCTCTCGAGACATCCTTGAGGCGACCGCCGCAGGCCGTGGCCCAGAAAAGATCTTTGTCTCCTTGGGGTATGCAGGTTGGGGCGAGGGCCAGCTCGACCAGGAGCTCGCCGCAAACGCTTGGCTCACGGTCCCGGCGACGGACACCTCGCTGATTTTTGATGTCCCGATCGACGAACGATTTGCCTACGCGTTTGGGCTCCTTGGCGTCGATCCCCTACATTTCTCTGGGGTCGCAGGACATGCCTGAACCGGCACGTGAGGGTTGCGAGACCCTCATGGCCTTTGATTTTGGGGAGCGGCGAATCGGAGTGGCGATTGGCAATACGCTCACCGGCGGCGCCCGCCCTCTGGCCGTGATCGAAGAGCCGATCCGTGAGCATCGCTTCGAAAAGATCCAGGCGCTCCTCGTGGAGTGGGCGCCAGACCGTCTTGTCGTGGGTCTGCCGCGTTATCCCGACGGCAATGAACACCCCTTCGCCGCCCGCTGTCAGCGGTTCGCCAATCAGTTGCATGGACGGTTTGGACTACCCGTGATGCTCGCCGATGAACGATGGACGTCGGCTGTTGCGCCGGGCCGCGACCCGATTGACGCTGAGGCTGCCGCAATTCTTTTGCAGGGCGTTTTGGATATACTTTCCCCTCGTGGCCAAGTCCATTCAAATTAGTGCCCAAGGCACGCT
>JBDLRA010000001.1:0-7714 GCA_039800285.1 Pseudomonadota bacterium | reverse complement strand
CCTCGAATGCTGAGGAAACGATCAGCACGTGGAAATGGCCACCCCCCGTTTTGGCCCCCTCATGGCCATGGTGCTTGGCGCTGTCATCGCGAACGGTAACCGACGCGACGGGAAGCGCGGCACGCAGACGTGTCTCAATTTCTTCTGAACTTGGGGCGAGAAAGCTCAAAGCGGTCTCCTGTTAGGGTTACTTTTGATCGGTGTCCTTCAGGACGTCGGGCAGCTCTGCCTTCGCAAACCGGTTCATCCACAGCGCCTGCCCAATGATAAAAACAACCATCAGTCCGATGGTGCCAAAGAGCTTAAAGTTCACCCAGATATCCGTCGAAAAGGTTGCCGCGACCCATTGGTTTAAACCGGCCATGACCGCAAAAAAGATTCCCCAGGCGGCGTTAAGCTTCGACCAGGCGGCCTGGGGCATGTCGATCTTGCTGCCCATCATCTTTTGCATCAAAAGAATCTTGCCAAAGATCTGTGGCCCTAAGAGCGCGGCCGAGAACAGGGCGTAGAGGATGGTGGGCTTAAGCTTAATAAAGAGTTCGTCATGCAGAAGAATCGTCGCGCCACCAAAGACAACAATCAGCCCAAGTCCAACCCATTGCATGGGCTCGATGGCATGACCCCTCAGACGCATGACAAGCATCAGAATGAGTGTCGCGACAATGGCAACCCCAGTCGCCCAATAGAGATCCACCGCCTTGTAGACGATAAAGAATAAAACGATTGGCAGCCAATCGGCGAGTAACCTCATGCAGAGTCCTTTTTCGGTGCTTCAAAATCAATCGATGCAGAGTTGACGCAGTAACGAAGCCCTGTCGGGTTCGGACCGTCATCAAAGACGTGACCAAGGTGGGCATCACACTGGCTACAGAGGATTTCGGTACGGATCATGCCGTGAGTCGTATCCCGTTCCTCCCGAATTGCCTCGGGACGAATGGCCTTGTAATAGCTTGGCCAGCCACAGCCGGCATCGAACTTTGTATCCCCATCAAAGAGTGCCTGGCCGCAGCAGATGCAGCGGTAGGTTCCGGGCGCAAAGTGATCCCAGTACTTCCCTGAAAAGGGACGTTCGGTTGCCTTTTCCCGCGTCACCGCATACTGGGTGGGCGTTAACAGTGCACGGTACTCCGCATCAGTCTTCTTCATCAGTAAGCCTTTGAACGCTGTCGTAGGGGGAGAATTCTAGTCGTTTGTTAACTCGAGCAGCTGACGCACAGATCCTTGGCCCAGTCTGGGGGTGACTGGGCATAGCGGTCATGCTCCGGGTGTTCGTCAAAGGGTTTTGCCAGGATCTTCATGACAGTCTCTAGACCATGGGTCGTTCCGTGGTCGCGAACCTCGGCAATCACTTCCTCCGCAATCCAGTTCCGCAGAACGTACTTTGGGTTGATCTGATTCATAACGTGTTGATGGGCTGCTTCGCTAAGACCGGAGGCTTTCCGATTTTTCTGAACCGCATCTCGATATTGGATTAGCCATGGGCGAAAGGCGTCGGGATCTGGGCAGCATTGCAAGACTGTCTGATCGTCTGGAGAGGAGAGGGCGCGAAAGATCCTCGGATAGTCAATGCGCTGACGCTGCAGCAGCCGATAGAAATCATCCAGCAGTGGTGACCAGCGATCCTGATCGAGTGCGGCAAGCCCAAATTTTTGGCGCAGCAATCGATCAATTTCGATGGCATAGGTGTCCTTATAGCGTTCGATGACGTCTTCAAAAACACGCGTGTTGTTCACCAGCCCATGACAGGCACCACAGAGCTTTGCGATATTCCAAAGACCAATCTGTGGCTGGGCCTCGTAGCGATACCGACCGGAATGATCGGAGTGATTGCAGATATGCGCGGAATCGAAGGCTTCCATAAAGCCAAAGGGCCCATAGTCAATGGTGAGGCCAAGGATGGAGAAATTATCGGTATTCATAACACCATGCATGAAGCCTGTGGCCATCCACTGGGCCATCAGACGTGCCGTGCGTTCGGCCACCTCAGTCAGCATCGCGCCAGCAATTTGATCGATGGGGGCCTGGGAATCCGCAGGCTCTGCTGCGAGATGCATCCAGGCATTGCGGGTCAATATCTCCAAGAGGTCGAGACGATTGATCGCGGCAAAGTACTCAAAGTTGCCAAATCGAATAAAACTGGGGCTGAGACGACAGACGACCGCAGCGGTCTCAATGGTCTCCCGTACGACAGGCGTGGAGGAGCGAATTAAAGACAGCGCGCGTGTGGTTGGAATTCCCAGCGCATGCATGGCTTCGGAACACAGGAACTCACGAATCGACGAGCGCAGCACCGCACGGCCATCCGCAAAGCGGGCATACGGTGTGGGGCCAGCCCCTTTGAGCTGAAGCTCCCATCCGTTGAGGGCACCAAGCCCGAGTGCCCGCCCATCGCCGAGTCGTGGCACGAAGACGCCAAATTGATGCCCGGCGTAGACGGCAGCAAAGGGCTGCAGATGTGCTGGGGCCGCACAACCCGACAACAGATCACGCCAATCCGGATTCGACAGCAACGCGTCTGGGCTTAGTCCAACTAACGCGGCGGCCTCTGGCGAGAGGGCACACCAGGTCGGCTCTGCGATCGGAAGTGGGTCGCAGGCGCGCACAAAGGGCTCTTCTGGATCCCCTTGAAGTGCTGATAGCCCCTCTGTCCAGACAAGATCGGGGCCTGTAACGGAGACACGGGGACTAGATCCAACCGCGGTGTAGTGGGAGAGAGGCATGTCCATAACGCGTAATGGTAAGTCTTGCTATCGTTCGGTTCATGGATAACCCGTTAAACCATACATTTACTCCGTTTATGGCGCATCTTGGCGCTGAGCTTGTCTCTGTGGGTCAGGGAAAGGCTGAGATTCAGCTGTTACTGAAACCACACCTAGAAAACGGTCTCGAGGCCGCGCACGGTGGCGTAGTCATGACGCTTCTGGATGTCGTCATGGCGATGGCGGCAAAGTCTTCAGATCCCAATGGGTTTGGGGTCGTAACGATCGAGATGAAGACCAGTTTTCTGCGACCGGCGAAGGGCACACTGCATGCCCACGGATTTTGTGACCATCACTCAGCATCGATGGCCTTCTGTCGCGGAGAGATTCGCGATCCCTCGGGTCGGCTCATTGCGTCGTCGATGGGGACGTTTAAGCGAATTGATGCCCTACGGCACCGTAGCCGATCTGATTGAACTGCCCGCAACACAGGGACTGCAATCAACTAAGCCTGCAGCAGGAACACTTCTTTGAAGGTGGCGAGCGCCTCTCCCTGCGGAGACCAGACCGTCTCTTTCACTGCGGCTGTCCCGCCCTTGACCTGAATCAGGGTACTGGATCGGGTGTGATAGTCCTCGCCAGTGATCTTGGCAGCAGATAGCCGACGCTCCCAGTCAATGGATACGCCCGTTGAAGGAAGCAGATGATCCTCCATCGTCACGGTGGAGGTCATGGCTGCTTCGATCTCTGCGAGTGTTCCCGCAACGAGCGCCTGACGCAGGGCAACCGCCTTCGGCCAAGGGGTATTGAGCTCAGCGTTCGATAACACATGCACGCCCGGGGAGAGTCTTCGGCATTCCCTTGTTCTGCCTCCGAGCCAGTAGCCCGTTGCTGATTGCGCAGAGATACTGCCCACAATCAGATTGAAGGGGGAAGGCTCCGACAGCTGACCAAGAAGACTATCGAGATATCGCTCAGGATCGATATCCGTTTCAAGAAACTCGCGGACCAGAAGTCCCCGCGAAGATCTTGGGATGGCATTTCCTTTGATCGATGGATCGCGAACGTTGGTGACCGCAGCAAAGCGGCCGCTCCTGGTGAGACCGAGCCAAGTGCCGCCTGCGGAGAGGTCTTGCCCTGCCACAAACCCTTGCGGCCACCAATGCATCGGCGCGGTTGGGCGGTCAGCCGCTTCGTCACGATTCGCTGCAAGCAACAGACCGTCCGATTGAAGTCGAAATCCGATCAGGCACATGGATCAGCGACTTATTCCGGAGTCGATAGCAGGTAGGGGAGCTTCTCTTGGGCCAATCGCGGAAACGCATCCGTCAGACCACCAAGCGACAGCGCGCCATGGGACCAGGCATCGAGCGTTGCCTCAACCAGAAGGTGAATCGATATCGGATCAAGAGATCCATCTGCGCGCACGGTATGCGCTGCGTCAACCACCTGCCCAACGGGCTGGGTTTCATCGGGTGATGACCAGATATCTGCGCCGAGTAAAACCGCCAGGGGGTGTCCACCATCTGCGGAACGATTACCAAACAAGGCATGAAGGGTCTCGTCGGAGAGCTGTGCGGAAACATGGAAGGTCCTCCGTTTTAGCTTCCCAAGATACTGGCTTCGCGCAACAACCTCTTGTCCCGGGTAACAGCCCTTTTTAAAACTAACGCCTCCGATGAGCTCAAAGTTAATCATCTGTGGAACAAATGCCTCAACCGTCTGTGGCCAGATCCAGGGCTGCCCACTCGTTATCTCGGAGGCAAGCCATGCCTCCTGTGAGCGCATGCGGTCGGCATGTGACGCAAGGTGTTGCTGGACTTCGGGCAAACCCTCTGGATCAGCGATCAGCCAGAGCCGCGCTCCGGTTTCGCCGTCGCCCTCGCGAATGAGCCAGGCCTGACCCTTAGCCAGCCCTGAGACAGCAGCCACGTCGCCTGCATTACCCGGCATAGCGGACGCGGTCGCATCGTCGAGCCAGAGCCCGAAAGCAGAGAGGGTTCTTTCCGGTCCGCTAAAGACAGCCTTTGATCGCAGCACAAACATCTTCAGGCGTTTCGTCGTGCTCTCTAGGAGCGGGGTGGGAATGAGATGACCCAAGGTGTCATCAGAAATTCGCCACTGCAGAAAGGCTGCCATCAGTCGACCCTTAGGGGTGCAGTAGCCCGTCCGCTGACTGCGACTTGATGCGAGTGCGATCACATCGTTTGTCAGTTGACCCTGTAAAAACTGATTGGCGTCACTGCCGCTGACGGTAAAACCGCTAAAGAGCGGCAGGGGCGACCAGGCCTTTGGGGAGAGAGAATGAAGGTTCATAGAGGACCATTAATATACCGGTATGGCACGTCGACAAGCCCCTGCGAAAAAAAGACCCATTCCCTCATCGGGCGTCCTTGGGGCATTTGTCCGGTTCATCCGATGGTCGGTCTTGATCACGGTTCTCGTTGCAGGTGTGGTCATCGGTTGGTTTTCATTTGAGTCGGATCGTGTTGTTCACCCAGGCGAGCCGTCCGCCCCGGTGATTCAAGTCGTTATTCCGTATGGCACATCCGCACGCGGGGTTGTTTCCTTACTGAAGGAATCTGGGCTCAATCTGAGGGAGTCTGTCTTTCTGGTCTTGGCGCGTTGGGAAGGTGTGCAGACGCAGCTTCGAGCGGGCGTCTATCTGATTGAGCCCGGCGTAACACAGCGCCAGTTGATTCAGCGGCTCGCGCGTCAGGACGCTGCAGCGATTGAGTTGCGCCTGCTGGAGGGCTGGACAATCCGACAGATCCTAGAGGCGATCGCTAAAATTCCAGAGATTCGATTCGATGTCGGTGTCTACGCGACAGATCGTGCGCTCGCACAGGTACTGAAGCTACCCAGTGACAGTCCAGAGGGTTGGATCTACCCTGATATCTACATCGTGCCAAAGGACACCACAGCAAGCGATCTACTCACCCGAGCGGGGCAAGTTCAGCAGGCTCTTGTGCAGCGGGCATGGAGTGAACGTTCGGCAGCCCTTCCTTATCGGTCTCTCTATGAGGCACTGATCGTGGCCTCGATCGTCGAAAAGGAGACCCAGTATCCCGGCGATCGTGAACGGGTTGCTGCCGTCTTTGCCAACCGCATCCGTCTTGGCATGCCCCTACAGGCGGACCCCACGGTGATCTATGGGCTAGGAGCAAGCTTTAAGGGCGATATCACCAAGGCGCACCTTCGGCGAGACACCCCATTTAACACCTACACCCGCAAGACGCTTCCCCCGACCCCGATCTCCAATCCGGGTCCCAGGGCGATTGCCGCGGTCATGAAACCGGCGGATTCGAAGGCTTTGTACTTTGTTGCCAGAGGCGACGGGAGTTCTGAGTTTTCAGAGACGCTGCAAGAGCACAACGCAGCGGTGGACCGGTTCATCCGCCGGCTTGTGACGCGGTAAGCTTTGGTCTGTCTAGAGAAGAGGGATTACGGCCGGTGACAAGAGGCAAGTTCATCGTGGTGGAGGGAATCGACGGTGCCGGTAAGAGCACCCATCTGCCGTTGATCTGTTCAGAGATTCAGGCGCGCTTTCAGGTCAACACGGTCCTCACACGTGAGCCGGGGGGCTCTGATCTGGGCGAGGCCATCCGAACGCTCTTGCTGCACCAGCCAATGGACGGAGAGACCGAGGTCCTGCTTGCCTTTGCCGCGCGCAGGGACCACCTTTCAAGGGTGATCGCGCCAGCGCTAGCGCGTGGCGACTGGGTCGTCTGTGACCGATTTACGGACTCAACGCGGGCTTACCAGGGCGGCGGCCGAGGGGTCTCCATGGACTTGATTGAGCGCCTTGCGGCAACCGTGCACGCAGGGCTTGAACCGGATCGCGTGTTCCTTTTTGATGCGAGTGCTGAGCTTGCCTATTCGAGAAGAACCATACGGGCCCAGGACGAGGACCGCTTTGAACAAATGGACCAGGCTTTCTTCACCCGGGTACGAGAGGTCTACCTTCAAAGAGCTAAAGTGTTTTCTCAGGTGTATGAGGTAATCGACTCCTCGAAGCCCTTAGAAGATATTCAAATTTCGCTTAAGAAAAGTATTGCATCTATATGATTAATAGCGCTTTTCCTTGGGAATCTGAGTGGTGGGAAAAGGTCCAATCCGGGATGGAACGGCGGCCAAGCGCGCTCTTACTGGTGGGCCCGAAGGGTATCGGCAAGACTGAGTTTGCCCTTCGCATCGCTCGATCCTGGCTCTGCCAGTCACCCCTTGATACCGGTGATGCCTGCGGCCAATGCCCTTCATGCACCTGGATGTCCCAGTCGCAGCATCCGGATTTTCGCTGGATTCGCCCAGACGCCGAGGCAGCAGAAGAGGGCGCCGCGGAGGCGGCAGAGGAGGGGGGCGCGGTCTCGGATAGCCAGGCCGCGGAGCCCAAGAAAAAGTCGCAGGAAATTCGTATTGAGCAGATCCGAGGGCTCGCGGGCTTTGCCAATATCGGATCGCATCGTGGTGGGCTTCGTGTTGTATTGATCAGCCCGGCAAATCGGATGAACTATGCCGCAGCCAATGCGCTTCTCAAGACGTTGGAGGAGCCCGCGCCATCGCTGGCGTTTATTTTGGTTGCCGATCAGTTGCATTCGCTTCCCGCCACCATCTTGTCGAGATGCCGTCGAATTAACCTCGCCATCCCGGACGGACAACTCGCCAAACGACACACGGAGCAAAGCCAGGCTGCCCCTTGGCTTTTGCCATTGCTTCTCGAAGAGGAGGTAGATCCGATTCGGTGGGCAGAGAAGGCAGCAAAAGCACCTCCGACCGATGCACTGGATCTGCTCATGCGCTGGATGGCAGATGCTGCAAGGGTTAGACTTGGGCTTTCGCCAAGGGCTTTTCCTGACCATGCGGCAGCTCTCAGACGTCAGGCCCTGCGAATTCGTTCGGATCAGAGCTGGGCGCAGACGATGGCTGAACTGCAACGGCTTCGCATGGTGTCGGAGCACCCGCTGAATCCAAAATTATTTTATGAATCGATCTTTGATCGGCTTCGACGCGTCCTT